>DAOVBT010000244.1 GCA_030670375.1 Candidatus Aminicenantota bacterium
ACTTGAGGGCCACGGTTCTTTTCAGTCTGGTATCTTCTGCCTTATAGACAACCCCCATTCCTCCTCTTCCGATTTCCTTGATGATTTTGTATCTTTCAGCAATAATGGTTCCGGGAGAAAACTCCTTATAGCGATCTTGGATGGTTCTGGTTATGGTAACGCCTTCAGGACCGACCTTAGTTCCACAAAAACTGCAGAACCGCGAATCCTCCCCTAATTCCCTATCACATTGAGGGCATTTCATGGTTTATCTTCCCCTCAGGATCATCGGCAAAAGCATATCAAGACGAATGTAAAAATGCAACTTCCTGATTTTTTCTTTTTCTTTAAGAAAAAATCGGGTATCCTATGTCCGTGTTTGTCATCGATTTCCATATCCACATCGGGCTCAAAGAACACTGGCACGAATGGGTTCACGACTACCAGAAATCTTCCCAGTCAGAGTTTTACAAACGTTATGAAGAATTGATCGTTCCCAAAAAGTTTGCCAAATACCTCAAAGACAACAACATCGCTAAAGCCGTCATCCTACCCGATATATGCCCTATCACCACCGGAGTTGTTCCGAACGAGCATGTGATGGAATTCTGCGAGGGACAGGATATTTTTGTCCCTTTTTGCACTGTCAATCCATCATTGGTTACCCATTCAGATTTGGAAGCGAAAAAATATATCCAAATGGGAGCCAAAGGAATAAAACTCTATCCCTCCTACAATCACTTCTATCCAAACGATAAACGATTGTATCCCCTGTATTCCCTGGCTCAACAGGAGCGGCTTCCGGTCCTCGTGCACACGGGGTCGTCTGTCTTCAAGGGTTCGAAGATAAAATACGCCGATCCTATTCACCTGGACGAGGTGGCGGCTGATTTCCCTGACCTTGTCCTTTTGATGGCGCATGGGGGAAGGGGCATTTGGTATGACAGGGCGTTTTTCCTTTCTCGGCTCCATTCCCATCTTTATCTGGAAATATCCGGGCTGCCTCCGAAAAATCTTTTGAAATATTTCCCGGATATGGAAAATAACATCGATAAATTCATCTATGGATCGGATTGGCCGGCCGTACAAACTATCTCGTCGAATATAGAGGCCATCAAAAGGCTCCCCTTGACTGAAGAATCCAAGAAGAAAATCCTTTATGGCAATGCGGCAAAGATTTTAGGATTAAAATAGAAGAGGATTATGATGACGGACAAAAGGAGCGGAAAAATCGTGGTTGTCTCTCACTGTATATTGAATGTCCATTCCCTGGAAGACAACCTGGCCATCTATCCCGGATTGGAACAGGAAGTCGTGGAACTCCTGATAAAAAAAGGAGTAGGGATTTATCAAATTCCCTGCCCTGAAATCGAGCTGTCGAGTATTTTCCGGAAGGCCCTTCCCAAAGAATCCTATGACCATCCGAAAATCAGAAAGGCCTATAGAAAATTAGCAGAGGAAATCACCCAAACCCTGAGCTCGTACACGAAAAAAGGATATAAAATATCCGCAGTTCTCGGAGCTGAGGGCAGCCCCACATGCGGGATAGACTTTGTCGGCCGCTGGAAAAAAAACATCGAGGGAAAAAGAGAATTTCCACGGGATATCGAATTTGTTCCAGGGATGGGAGTTTTCATGGAGGAATTTAAAACTTGTTTCGAAAAGATCGACGTTCATCCTGCCTGGGTCGGAATACCCGGGAAATCCCTCCGCTCGATCGATCCCAAATCTTTTGATGAAACCTTAAAAAAGCTCGAAAAAATCCTGTAAATGTCTCTATTTGATATACTCCAGGAAACCGCGGCGAATTTTTCTGAAAAATGTGCGGTCACTTGTGAGGGAAAAAGATTCAGCTACAGACAACTGAAACAGAGGGTCGATAAGCTATCATCTTGCCTGCTGTCTCTGGGGATCCGGAAGAACGATAAAATCGCGATCATCCACAGGAATTGCCACAGGTATCTCGAGACCTATTTTTCGGCCGCAAAGATCGGAGCCGTGCTCGTGCCGGTCAATTACCGGTTGAGTGGCGAAGATTTTGTGTTCATCTTGAATGACTCCCAGGCCAAATGGTTGATTGCCCAACCGGACCTTGTGTCCTGTCTTAAGGATAAAAAACACGATCTTCCGATGTTGAGAGGCATCATTTTGACCGATCCCATAGCGGCTAAAAACTGGCCGGATTGTCTGCTATATGAAACCCTGATAGAAGAAGCCATTCCCGCAGAAGAGCCATCCATCAGGATCGATGATTCGGATATAGCCCAAATTTATTACACAAGCGGCACCACAGGAAAGCCAAAGGGTGTGATCCTGACCCATAAAAACAATTCCGCCCATGCCGATGGAACCATACACGAGTTGAAACTTACGCAGACCGACAGGTGGCTTCATGTCTCCGCGATGTTTCATTTGGCCGATGCGTGGGCCGTGTGGGCTTTGACCAAAGTGGGGGCCACCCATGTTATGGTTCCCGGATTTGAAGAAAAACCTGTTCTGGAAGCCATCGCAAAGCACAAAGTCACTCTGAGTAATTTCATCCCCACCATGCTGAATCTTCTGGTGAATTTTCCAGGAGCCAAAAATTATGACTTCTCCTCACTGAGGCTGATCATGAGTGGAGGAGCACCGATCGCCCAAGAAGTGGTGAAAAAGATACTCGAGGTTTTTGGATGCGATTATATCCAAACCTACGGGCTGACCGAAACCAGCCCCTTTCTGACTATGTCTATACTGAAGGAAGGAATGAAATCGCTCCCGTTCGAAGAGAGGCTACAAGTCATGGTGACCACAGGAAGGCCTTTTGAAACAGTCCAACTCAAGGTTGTCAGTAAAAATGGAGCGGAGATTCTTTCTGATGGTGAGAATGTGGGAGAGATTATCGCCAAAGGAGAAACCATCACACCGGGATATTGGGGGCTTCCCGAAGAAACAACCGAACGTTTCGTAGGGGGCTGGCTTCACACCCGGGATCTGGCCGTGAAGAATCCTGAAGGCTATGTGACCATCGTCGACAGGATGGATGATGTCATCATTACCGGCGGGGAAAACGTTTTTTCGGTCGAAGTGGAGGATGCGCTGTATGCTTATCCAGGGGTGCTGGAAGCGGCTGTCATAGGATTGCCGGATCCTGTATGGGGCGAAAAGGTAACAGCAGTAATCGTGACAAAAAAAGGGGAGCATTGCAATGCCCAAGAAATAATCCGATTCTGTAAAGAACGGATGGCTCCTTTCAAAGCCCCCAAAAAAGTGATATTTGTCGATATGCTGCCAAAGACCGGATCGGCGAAAATATGCAAATACAAGCTTCGCGAAACGTATGGCTCAAAGTGAGGGAAAATGGATAACATCGAGGCTCTTGCAACGGACATCAAAAACGCCAAACATATCGTGGCTTTCACAGGTGCCGGGATCTCTGCCGAAAGCGGCATCCCCACTTACAGGGGGGAAGGAGGGCTCTGGACAAAGTACGATCCCAGCAAGTATGCCAGCATCGGCTATTTCCTTCAAAATCCTTCCTACTACTGGAATTTTTTCAAGGATGTCCGCTATCCCATACTGAAAAAAGTCAAACCCAACAAGGCCCATCTGGCGTTAGTTGAAATGGAGAATGCCGGGAAACTCAAAACCGTGATCACACAGAATATCGATGGGCTCCACCAGGAAGCCGGTTCTTCATCCGTCATCGAACTCCACGGGACAACCCGGACCATCATCTGCATGGACTGCTCCAAAAAATACAAGATCGGAGAGGCTTTCATCAAACTGGAAAAGCAAATCCCTCCCCTTTGTTCCGAATGCAACGGTATCTTGAGACCTGATGTGATCTTTTTTGGGGAAATGCTCGACCCGGAAATCCTGCGAGATGCTTACGCAGCGGCGGCATCCTGCGATCTCCTGCTTGCTGTCGGGAGTTCCCTTGTCGTCTACCCTGCCGCTGATATCCCCATGAGAGCCAAACAAGCAGGGGCCAAACTAGCCATCATCAACATAGACAGCACTCCCCTGGATTCAGTGGCCGATTATGTGATCAACGATGCAGCAGGCAAATTCCTCCCCCTGATCATCAAGGATTGAGTCATCATGAAAATTGTCACTCAAAAAACTCTTCCATCCTGATACTCTTCGTTGTAAAATAGCAAGACATCGCTTTTTAAAACGGAGGGAGAAATGGTCAGGGGTAGATTATTTATTAAGGCTTGTTTGATTGGGCTTTTCCTTATTCCTTTTCTATTCATCTTTGTGCCCGGTAATTACGCAAACGATAAAAACGACGCCGATTATTTTTCCGGATTGAAGCCCCGTTCTATCGGCCCGGCAGGTATGAGCGGGAGAATCTCATGCGTCGATGTGGTGGTTGCCAACTCCAGAACCATGTATGTGGGAACCGCAACAGGAGGAATCTGGAAATCCATCGACGGAGGCGTGACTTGGAA
>DAOVBT010000258.1 GCA_030670375.1 Candidatus Aminicenantota bacterium
TCCCAGAGATCATTGGGATAATCGACGGCGAATCCGAAGGCTGTGCGATCATTTCCCAAATCCTCCCGGTTGTTGAATAATCCCCAGACCCCGACCAGGAAGTTTTTATCACCGAGGAATCGCGAAGTCTTGTAAACGAAATCGACGCCGGTTTGCCAGCTGTTTTTGCGTCCGAGGGGATCTCCGGCGGTTACGAGAAAGCCCACTTTTGATTCAGCTCCAATACTTTGAAAACCGCGTGCCGCAAAAAGATTGGTTCTAGGGGAAAGACCATCAATAGGGCGCATCAATGAATTGAGAACACCGAAGCTAAAACGGCCTGTGCTGCCAGTCGCTTTAACGGCCACATCTACGGGAACAGTTTCCCCCTCTACCAGCCCGATGCGCCGGCTGAAAAAAGGCACCAAGTCTCTGCTGTGGTGGAAGCTCATTCCCAGTCCGAATTCGTAAATATCTGAACCTTCGAGGAAAAAGGTTCTTTTTTCGGGAAAAAAAAGAGGAAACCGGGTCAGGTTGATCCGCCGGGTATCGACTTCGGTTTCGGCAAAATCCGTGTTGATGCTCAGGAGCCCGGTGACATTTCCCCCGAAATTTTTCATGACATCCAGACCCGGCTCGAAATTGGAAGAAACCTTTTCTTCGGCTGAGTTTTGTATACGGCTTCCCAAAACATACGGCCGGATGGTCAATCCCTTTCCTTGTTGGAACGCGGGGAGAGAGGTGAGTTGGCCGGCGGTGCTGACGTTTGTGACTTTAAAGTTACGATTGGGAGCCGCCCAGCGGTCGGTCTCCTGCAACCGTTGGATCCGGCGTTCCACGTTAAATCCCCATTTTGTCAATCCTGTCGCGAATCGGATGGTTTTGATCGGTATGAAAATTTCTGCGCTCCAGCCCTGTTCAAACCGCCTTGCTGCCGCCTCCCAGATTCCATCCCATTGTGCATTCTCTCCTTCTCCCTCTCTTTCGATCAAGCCGTCATACCTGGCTCCGTTCGGATTGATGGCGAAGATGTATCCGGTTCTGCCGTTTAAAAAAGTGTCCAGAACGATCTTCACATGATCTTCACCACGCAATTGGGCATCCCGTTGCATGGTGTAACTCACGATCTTATCCGGATCGCTGTCGAAGCACATGATCCCGAAATAAATCGATTGGGAATCCACAACGACTCGCACTTCGGTCTGCATGCTAGGAGGAACACCCTCATCCGGTTCTACCATGGTCAAAGGTCCGATAGGTGTTGCTTTTTGCCACAGATCCTCTGTTAAGTGGCCATCAATCTTAATTTGTTCCTGTTGGGAGATCTGATACACCTGCGCCTCTGCTGAAGGCGTTCTTGCTTTCGATTGAATCGACCCTGGCAGGCATAAAAGGAGGATGATGAAAGAGGATGTAAAAAGGAATCTGATGGCAGAGGCTTTATCCATTGTTTTTCTAAAGACGTTAGTATAAGGAGAATATTTAATTTAGACAAGAGATAATAAAGATTTTAAATAAGCCTTAGAACCAGCATTTTGCCCTCAAAAAAAGCTTCTAAGGTAATAAAATGGCTTTAATATGGAATTAATCAGTTTGTTATAAATAACTTAAGTCGGTCTGACCCCATTATTACCATTATTTCATTATTTGGCTTGTTGGCCGATGCGGAAGTCAAAGGATGAGATCAAGAATTTGCTTGTTGACTCAAAAGCCCGTTTCAATTCTGTATATTCCTTCTCGAGTGGGGATTCCACCTTCAACAGTATGTTTTCCGGAGAAGCGGCACTGATAAGGGTGGATATTGGGCCCAGAGGTGGCGGTTGCTTCGAACGCGGAAGGCTAAGAAATATGATGCTGACGGATATAACCAACACCGTGATGGCAGTGGCGAGGGATGGGATGAGGGCAAGAGTTCTGCGGCGCGGTTCTGTTCCCAGCTCTGCTCTTTCGGGAATAGCCAGCATGATTTTTTTGTTCAAGGATTCGTCAAAATCCTCGAGAATGGCTTGCTTATCCTGGGTAAACTTCGGCTTGAGGGATGTGCAGAGTTCGGCATATTCCCGGCATGAATCACATCGTCTCATGTGCTTATGCACATTGCTGGATATTGTTTTTCCCGAATCCATGGCTTGGGATATCTTCCATTTATAAATGGGGCAAAACATTTTGCTTCTCCTCATCATAAGAATGAAAATTTATGGGCAGCAGGGGTGGTCCCTGCGATTTTTCCAGACGCGATAGGCAAATCCATCCTCTTTCCTAGATTCAGCCGGGCCCTGTGGAGGAGAACCCGGACAGTGATCGGCTTTTTATTCAGGATTTTTGCCATCTCTTTGATAGGCTTGTCCTCGCCATAATGCAGCCACAAGGCCTCGTATTGCCTCTCTCCCAACTTGCTGGCCAAATGCCAGATATTTTGAGATTCTTCCTTCTGGATGACGATGTCCTGTGGGTCTGGAGGCGAGGGGGAGGGATCGAGAGAAGTCGATCTCTTTTTCTCAGACCGGAAGCGGCTGATGGCTTGCCGGATAGCAATCGTGTACAGCCAGGTCGAGAATTTCCGTTCGGGGTTGAATCGGTCGATATTCCGGAAGGCTTTGAAAAAGATTTCCTGGATCAGGTCTTCGATATCCTGGTCTGTTTTGAAACGGTGCCGTAGAAAATAAAACAACCGGGAGCTGTAACGGGAGACCAATTCCTCAAAAGACGACCGGGAGCCAGTAGCCACCTTAGAGGCCAGTTCTTCATCGGAAAGGTGTTTGACCGATGAGATGTTTTCCATCATCCTACTGGCTCCTTCATTATAATCCTAATTTATGCGATTTCCTAGAGTCTATGGCAGAAGATTGAAATCCGCGATAAGATGGAAGGCTGAAAATTTTGTTTTGCCCATTGCTATATCGAGCAAAGCTTTGCTGGGGTAGTTCATCTCCATGTAGACTTTTTTCCCTTTTGTTGCAATCACGATATCTTCAGGGACCTTGAATCCGGTCTTCATTTCTTCCAACTGCATGTTTGCCAAAGAAATCAAACCCCTCAAGACGTTTTCCATATTTTGGGCATCTTCCAAGGTTTTGACCGTAAAAGTCAGACGGATGTTGAAGTTTTCTTTGATTTCTGCGAGAGAGAACATGGCCGATTCCGTTTTTTTGATGATAAAAACTTTGGATTTACCCTTTGCCAGAGAAGAGATATCTTTTGCCAACGCAGCTAAAAAGGCATTGGAGGGGATCTCCTTGATATAGTCATTCATCGGGGAACTGGCGATATTCGCTTTTTTCCCGGAGATGACATCCAGCGCCAACTTTATAGCATCCTGGCTGGGCCCCATTAAAGCGAGATTCTCACTGGCGAAGGCCCCGCATTCATCTCCGTCCCAGCTGTGGATGGTGTATTTGCCATAGGGGATCTCTTTGTGGGATTCTTCCGCCCCTAGAAGGCCGAGAAGATGATCGCGGTCAAAATTCCCCTGGAGGCAGGCTACAATGTTCTTTTCTCCCTTTCCAAACCCAAACACGGTGATGCCGTCGATGTCTTCCAGAAGGTCGATCTTGTACTTCTTCTTGAATTCGGCATTCTTTTTCCCCAATCCCAAAACGTCTTCCTCGTTGAGCAAGTGATTCCCGATTTGGGTGGCAGCAAATTTCTCCAAATCGAAGTGAATCACCCAGCTTGCCTCGGCAGGGATGATGGATTTTTGTAAGTTGGTCGCCAAAAGTTCACAACAAAAGAACATGGCTAGAATGACAGTTACCATAATGATGACAGCTTTTTTCATTTTTTTCTCCTTTTCTGCCTGAATTTGATTGTCCACCCTTTTATACGCTGCAACTGGGATAACGTTACACGATAGATCGGATAATAAAACTAATTTTCCATTAATTCGCAGTTATATTTGTGATTATGCATAGCATGTAGGAGGCCAGAAATGACAGAAACCAAAAGAAAGAAGGCTATCGTTTACGATAAGTTTTAGGGATTACTGGATCACTTTTTAAGTTCGAACGAAACTATGGCCTTTTCTTCCCCGTTCACGATGATGGAAATCTGGTGTGTCCCGGGATAATGTTTCCGGGTTGTCTGCTCCTGGAAAGACTGTTTTCTGGTGATGGAGAAGGTTCCCGATTTATATTCCTTTTCCGTGATCTTGAAAACTTTCTTGGATAGTTTGCCTTTTGATTTGACGAAATAGACGGCGTACTCCAGGCGCACTTTGCTCTTTTTTGCGACAG
>DAOVBT010000350.1 GCA_030670375.1 Candidatus Aminicenantota bacterium
AGGCCAAGAACACCCTCGCGAGTCAACACATTGGGATAAGCTCTTCTCAGGCCCGTGGGTTTGTAGGCACCGTGAAAGTCGACGAGAAGATGCCTTTTTGCCGCCTCCCTGGCGATTTTGTGGTAGTAGTTCACCATCCACTGGTCGTCCCTCTGCATAAAATCCACCTTTATCCCCTTT
The DNA here is from genome assembly GCA_030670375.1 of Candidatus Aminicenantota bacterium. Taxonomy (GTDB): domain Bacteria; phylum Acidobacteriota; class Aminicenantia; order Aminicenantales; family Aminicenantaceae. The sequence continues at coordinate 181 of DAOVBT010000350.1, forward strand.
ACACCCCACTTTTCGAACTGGTCCAGCGCTTCGTGCAATTGGTCGTCTAGGGTTTTCCAGACCACCCAAAGGATGATGCCGACATTTTTTTCCCGGGCATACCGGATGATCTCTTCGATGTTGATTTCCGGGTTGATGTCGAAAAGATCCCCTAACACATACCACCCCTCGTCCAGGATGATATATTCGATGCTGTAGTCTGCAGCAAAATCTATATAGTGTTTATAAGTGTCGGTATTGATGCCCGCTTCAAAATCGACTCCATAAATGTTGTTGGCATTCCACCAGTCCCATGCCACTTTCCCGGGTTTGATCCAGTCGGTGTCTTTGAGTTGGAGCGGCTTTGCCAACTTATAAACCATTTGGCTTTCAAGCAGATCTGCATCCTTCTCTGCAACCACAATCACGCGCCAAGGAAAATCCCTTTGTCCCACTGTTCTGGCTATATGATCGTCCCGCAAGACAATCCGCACATCCCGGTCTCGCATTTGTCTTTCCTGCAGAGCTATCGCAGGAAAAACCCCCCTTAGGGATGTCCTTCCCCGGCCTCGGAGATAAAGACCTGCATAGTCTTCCAAGTCTGCTTCTGTTATGGCAACCTTGGATCCGTCCTTTATGTCGATAAGAGCAGGGGGGTAGCACATTTTGTATCGGGTAATCTGGGTAAGAGGCAAATATTCGTACAGCCTTTCTTGATGAGTGAAGAAACTTTCCTCTGTTGGAAAATAGATGTGATGATCGGCCCCGAAATTATAGATGACCTCTTCTTCGAGGATATCGATACTCCCGTCGAATGATGTTTGAAATCGATAGGCCACGCCGTCATCATAGACGCGAAAGATGAGATTGAAGTTTTTTTTGAATGTCAGAGTTATCTCATTGAAGTTGTCCTCGATCACAGCACTTTTCACACGGACGACCGGACGGATTTCCTGATCGATGGATCTTTGGGTTGCTTTCTCGAGGACCGGTTCGTATCCCAGTTTTCCCTTGTCTTTTATTGTCATTGAAATCGGAGAGGGCTTGAGAATCTCTTGTGTTTTGTGAAAAACGGAATAATGGACCTGTTGACCGATGACTATTTTGAGCCGGATTTTTTTATCGGGAGATAAAACTTCATAGTCGTTCGACGGTAGCCCCGATCGGATCAGAATAGCGAAAACAAAAATCCCGATTAAAACAATTCTCCGGCTCATATCATTACCTCCTATTGCACGATTTTTGATTTCATGATGATAGCTCTTTTTACTTTATAGCTGAACCGGAGTTGAAACTCAACCGAGAGATCAAAAAATCAGGATCTTGTTTACATATTTTGGAGAGGAAGAGGCCTTATATCTAAGGTTGAGGTTGTTTAGCTTGTTTTATTTTCGGGGGTGTGATAATTTCACGCTAGTTTTTTTCTTGCCGAGATTCAAAAAGAGAATCTCGTACCTTTAGCTATCAATTAATTAAGAAGGGAGAATTATGAAGAATGAAGTCGTCGAAAAAATTGCCGCGCTGGTGACCGCCGCCTTTGGTTTAGTGGCTGCCCTGGCATGGAACGGAGCGATCCAGGCTATTTTTAAGAAGGTATTCGGCACTGCGGAGGGAATCACGCCCATGCTGGTTTATGCCGTGGTTGTCACGATTATAGCAGTCATCGCTACCATTTGGGTCGGCAAAGCCGCAGAGAAGTCCAAAAGCAAAGAATAAGGCTTTTACATGGCACTTTTTCTTTCCCGTCCGTAAACATAATCTCCGATCCGGTGCATCCATGCCAGTTCGTCTTCGCTCAAAGGGCCTTTTTGGACCTCAGCCAAGTTCTGTTTCAGCTGCTCTGCATTGGATGGTCCGGTTATGACCACATCCACAGATGGATTTGTTATCACAAACCGATAACAATCGCCCGCGGTTGGGCGTTTTTCATCGGCGGGAATCCGCTTCGATTTCACGAGAGACATTCTTCTTGTGGCCGTAAACGAGACGATCCCCGGACGGTTTTCAGGAAGATGGGGAAAGATATCCTCCTCAGCGCCTCGGTTTGCTGCGTTATATCTTATCTGAAAAAGATCATACCGGGGATCTTTGGCCAGTTCAGGAAATAATACCCGTTTATGGCCAGATAATCCGAGGTAGCGAAATGCCTGCTTGTCTTTCAGTTTTTCGACTGTGTCGAGAACATTGGGATTTGGTGGATTTTTGTACCAACCCAGCAGAAGCACATCAGCATAGTTCAGACCCAGCTTTTTTAAACCTCTCATCAGACTGTGCTCGACACCATGACGGGACCTCCTGAAATCTTGAATCACGACGATCAAGTCATCCCGTTTCCCCTTGTTCACGATGTTCCGGATGGCTGTGGCCATCTTTGCATTCCTGAGAGCTCCCCAGTAGAAATAATTGCAGCCTTCTTCGAATGCGGCTTCTAACGCATCTGCAGGTGTGCCGTAGGCTGCACCGATTCCAAGCCTGCCTGCATACAGTTCTGTTTTTCCCAATTTTATCTTTTGATTCAACCATTCCTCCAAGTTATTCCTTCCATGGATTTGGAATGCCCGTTATAAGCCACTAAATCTGATATGTAACTTTTTTAATCCGCAAGTTATTATAAATAGAGAAGGGAAATTATACTATAATGAGACAGAAAAGAAGAATAGCAGCATGAACCGAACCAATATGAAAGAGCGAGGAATAAGTATCCTTGTCTCGTTGTTTTTTCATGCAGCTGTTCTTTTCCTCTTGATCAAACTTGTCCCGCCAGTCAGGGTATATTTATACCGACATGCGGCAGATGTGCACATTGTATCGCCTGAGAGGATGTATATTCCTCGAATCGCAGGATTATCTGATGAAATCCAAACATCCGGAGCATCTTCTCAACAAACGCCTCTTGGGGATCTGTCGGTCCAAGAAGTGGAGGATATACAGCTGTTTGAGCCAGATCCTGGAGTTGTTTATTTAAAAAATTTGGACTTCGGGCGGAATATTGAACAAACACGAGAGCGTTTTGATCTCATCCCATCTCCAAAAAGCAAGGGGAATTTTTCCTTAGGCATAGATCGGAAGAAACCAGAGTATGAGGAGCGGGTGGAAGAAGATACCCGCAAAGACCTGGATTTTTCCCAATATAACGCACCAGCATTGTCCTCTCTCCGGTTTAACCGTATCATAACCAAAAAAGGGGGAGGATTTTCATCCGGT
>DAOVBT010000239.1 GCA_030670375.1 Candidatus Aminicenantota bacterium
TGGGAAGTAAAATATCCGGCATGCCGATGGCGATTGATTCATATGTCTTCATGATTATTCCTTTTTAGCCTGAATTATTTATAAAAAATGTTTTGGAAAGTTTGAATGTACCAAACGTCGGGGAAGCAGTCAATAACGGAAAATCTCAATCCGGCAGATGGTGTTTGACGGCCACTTTTTTTTCGCAGATGAATAGGTTAGGATAAACTTATCACAGAAAACAGGAGATTCTTATGTTCAAACAGATTGTTTTCGCAAAAAATCGATCCTTATTGTGGACGTTTGTTCTTGTGTTAACTGTCCACCTGGGTATTTCATGCGGGATTGTCTCTCAGGAAGATGAGGGAGATAACGGTCAACTACAGGCTAAGCACCCGGTTAGCAAAATGATCGAGGGATTCCACCTTCTTTCCTATTATGCCGGGACCATATCCACTTCGACAGAGTTTGTTAGTTACGGGTGCAAGAAACTCGCATTGAGCGCAACTCTATCCGATGAGGAACTGGCTGTTCTTTTGCCTCATGCCAAACAAAAGGCAGTAGAGTTCGGAATTCCCATATATGTCGAAAAAGATTTGCTCGTGACCCAGCTCTTCAGTCCCACCATTGCCCAAGGAAAGACGGTTATCCTGTTCGCCTACAATCAAGATGTGCTGGATGAATATTTCGCCATCAAGGCTTTTCGGGATAAAGCCATCGAGGAGGGACGATTGGGAGACGTGGAGAAGGAAATTGCCTGGCGATTCGGCCGCCTGTTGAGCTACACCGATGATACGATCGAACGGCTTCTGGGCGCGGAAAAATAAATAGCCTGTCAGGTCGAATCAGTTCGTTTTTTGGAGACCAAAACCAATCTTCCCTCTGTCACAGGTTTTTTTTGGCCTTCCATCCATAGTTCGAGATTATCCCCGATCTGCTTGACGGTTCCGGAGAAAATGGTTATTTGTTTTTTGTTCGGAATGTCGGAAAAAATTTGGACTTCCCGGCCGATAACGAGGGAACGCTTCCTGTAGAAATCCAGAAGCTTTTTGTATCGGCCATCGAGCAAAAGACCATAGTTTTTATCCAAAAATTCGAGCAGGTGTTTCAAAATCTTTTTCCGCATGATGGAAAAAGTTGAAGGGAGGAATTCCCTTAGAGAGCCGACCTCTGGAACGAAAACATCGGATGTTAAAGGTGGTGTTTTTTCAACATTCAATCCGATACCCAGGATGACAGCAATGACCCTGTCTTGGACGCTGTGGGTATGCACCAAAAAACCAGCGATCTTTGTCCCTTGGATCAGGACATCGTTGACCCACTTGATATTGGCGTTTCCCTTGAGGCCTTCTGTGGCATCGATAGTCTGGACGATGGAAACAGCCGACAGAACAGGGAGGCCTGCATGATAATGGTCTATTTTTTTGCCTGGAGAAAGGTAGATGGAAAGATGAATATTTCCTTCCTGTGCTTTCCATGGGCGTCCCTGTTGCCCGTGGAAATGGCGTCCTGATCCGGCAATACACAGGATCCCGTCCGGCAATGCAAAGTTGCTCTGACTAGATTCCACGAGGAGATCAAAATGGGAAGAGGGAGCACTTTTGACAAAAAAGGCATATTGCCAGCGCCCTGAGACCCGGCTCACACTCCTGTACACGGGTTTGTCACCGTACAACCTGTGTATCAATGGCTCGAGGTTCTGATCGATTGCAGAATAATCCTCAGGAATCCATTCCCGGTGGATGGTGAATGCATTTTCTGCGCCTTTTTTGTTATCCGTGAAGACAATCATGTTCGCTGGGTATTCTATCGTTTGTTGGTCAGCACATACCCAGGTTTTTTCCACGTCAGCTTCCCATCATCCACGACAAAAACACCGTTTACCAAGACATAGGAAATGCCTTCGGCATACTGGTGAGGTTCGAAAAAAGTTGCCTTGTCTTTGATGGTTTCCGGATCGAAAACAACGACATCCGCATGAAATCCTTCCCGGATCATGCCGCGGTTGCGGAGGCCGAGTATTTGAGCCGGCAGTGATGTGGAAGCCCGGATGGCATCCTCCAAAGTTATGGCTTTCCTTTCCAGGGCATAATGCCGGATTTTTCTCGGGAATGTCCCGTAAAATCTGGCATGCACAGGTCCATCACCCGGAAGGGCGATGCTGGCATCCGATGAGGTGGCGGTCCAGGGTTGGGCCGAAAAGGCTTCGATGTCGATCTCGGACATCGAAAATCCGCGCAATCTGGCGCCTCCGGGCATCTTGACATATCCTTCCATTTGCAGCTTGATAATCATCTCCACATCCGATACACGCTGCTCTTTGGCAATCTGGTCGAGGCTTTTTCCTATAAAAGACTTATCCGGATGATCCATCACGATGATGTTTTTGGCCTCACCCCTCCAATTGAGGTTGTGTTTGATATCCTCATACAAATCTTCGGTTTTTTCCGGATCATTCAAGACTTTCTTTAGCTCCTCTTTAAAGTTTCTGCCGATCGCCCATCGAGGAATCAAAACCGTTCTACCGTCGCTCCCTGAACTGTTGTACGGATAGCAATCCGCCCAGATGTCCACACCCTGCGCCCGTGCCTCATCGATCAGTCGGATGATGGCCCGGCTCCCGCCCCAGAAGTCAGCCCCTCTTGCCTTGATGTGGGAGGCCAACACGGTGGCTCCGGTCCTTTTTCCCACGTTGATCAGTTCGATGATGTTTCTCAGCATGTTGGGCGGACCGGGTTTATCCTTGCTGGGGACATACCACATGGGCGTTAAGCCTGAGGCCCGTTCGTGTGCCATATAAACACCTCTAAACGGGACGATTTCTTCCACCAATGCCACCACTTCATCCTCTGTGCTCCAGATGCTCGGCACGTACTCCAGGCCAGTAGACATGCCGAAGGCGCCATCCTCCATAGCCTTTTGCACGAGCTCTTTCATCTGCAAAATTTCTTCCGGATTGGCCGGCCTTTGGAAATCCTTCCCCATTACCTGACGGCGGACAGCATTGTGTCCGATAAATAGAGTGACGTTCGGCCCGGTTCCTTTTGCGGACAAGGTATCCCTCTGTTTTTGGATGTCAGGGGGCCCCCCTCCGCACATGTTGGAGACCAGGGTGGTCACACCCTGGCTGACGAAGTTTGGTGCACAATATCTCTTCTCGTCTTTGCCCACCCAAGATGTTTCATCCTTTACCCTGTCATAGGCATGGGTGTGAATATCGATGAAACCCGGAGAGAGTATTTTTCCGGTAATGTCGATGACCTTTTCCGCCGCCAATTTTCCCTGCAGCCGGCCGACAACAACGATTTTGCCATCCTTTATGCCCACATCAGCATAAAAGCAGGGATTGCCGGTTCCATCCAATACCCTGCCGTTTGTGAAAAGGATGTCCAATGTTTCTTCGGTATCGTGTGAAAGAAAAGCACTGGCTGCGATGGAAATAACAAAGAGCAGAAACACACCCAATAAAAATCTTGCATTTTTCATCTTTCACTCCACATATTCTCAAAGTATACATTACATGAAATATCATCCCTTTTTCAATAAAGGCGATTTGGACGTGCTTCCGATTGGGCATCGATGGCAGAAACCGGGATGATTGTACCTGAATAATTTAGAGTATTGCTTTTAGTGCGCATTTTTATTATCTTATAGTTAATCGTAATAATATTTTCATAAGCTATCCATCTGCCGTAAAATTTATCATCCATGGAGAAAAAAATGGCTGTGAATGCAAAAATTAGAGAGTATAAGCCGGAAGATTTGGAACAGGTGCTCGAGCTTGTCAAGGAACTGGAAACTGAGATGGCAAGAAAGTTTCCCAACATCAAGATCAAAGCGGGAAAATGGGATTACAAAACAAGATACCTGCAGCCAGGGAACAAATACAAAACATTTGTCGCTGAAGTGGGGGGCAAAATGGTTGGGTATCTGATAGGTTATCCCTCTGTCAGTGCGCCCGAAGTGGACCTCATGTACGATGATCTCCCCGTCACGCCTGGCCATGTTCCTCCTGAATTTTATCTCCAGATCACCTTTGTGTCCAAACCTTTCCGGAACCAGGGGATATCCAAAATGCTCCACAAGAGGATTGTGGAATATGCCCGAGACCAGGGGCATAAAGAGCTCTATGCCTGTATCGCCAAGTGGAACGAAGCGGAAATCAGTGTTGTCAAATCTCTGAAATTCGAGATCAAAGACTTGGGCTACCGATACCGTCTTTCCTTAAAGCTGTAATCCCTTCTCCCCTAAAATATTTTCTTCCCGATGGACGTATAACTAGTGGAATACCCCGATTACTACGATTGCCTTCCATGAACTGCGAGCATTCTTGGGCAGACGTTATATCTACTTTTGTCCGAATTGCCAGAAAGTCTTGGGGATTTCCCACAGAAAAGGCTTCTGGATGGGGTAAGTTTCGCGATTTTAGGCGGATGATTTATCCAGGTTGAAAAAAATCACCAAAAAGGCCGATGTGTCGTACAGACC
>DAOVBT010000407.1 GCA_030670375.1 Candidatus Aminicenantota bacterium
CGAAGACCTCCCTGGCCCTGGATTCGTTCCTTGCCCTGGTCGGCCAAAACCAGGATCGTCTGGGATTCTTCTTTTATCGGCCTTAATGCGCTACCCCTCGTCGTCCTCGTGGGAGCCATGAATCTCAAATCCATGCTTCCTCTTGCCCTGAGTCTTCCCATTTTTGCTGCATACTCTGCTTATTCCATCCGCCAAGCTCCCGAATCAATGATGGGCGCATCGGGAAAGGTTCTGTTGCTCGGCACATTCGGTTCCCTTTTCCTCTGTCTTATCCCGTGGAGTTCTGTGTGTTTTCTGGCTCTAACACCACTGATTTTAAATTTGGGGACAAAAGCGGAAAAACATCAAAAAGTCAGCCAATGGCTAGAACTTCACCACCTCGCGGCAGGCGATTCTTTGTCTTGGAGTGAATGATGATCCGGTTCCAAAATGTCTCATTTTCATACGAAAAGGAAGAAAAAGTGCTCCATTCCGTGAACTTGGAGCTGCACCCCGGCCTCACCTTGCTCCTCGGTCCAAACGGGTGCGGAAAAAGCACGCTCCTCAAACTTGCTTCTGGAGTGGAAATCCCGGATGCAGGCAATATTGCCATTAATAGACATGACCTCTGGAAGGAAGAAGTTCCTGCTAGAAAAGGATTGGCCTATATGCCCGAACATCCTGATCTGACTCCGTATGCTTCGATAAAAGAAATCCTGGACCTTGTGTGCCGCCTTCGGGAACAACCTCTCGAAGAGGGAAAAAAAGCGCTGGAATTCTTTGGCCTTCAGCACTTTGCTCATCGGACCGTCCGGGAACTGTCCATGGGACAACGGAGGCGGGCGGTTTTTGCGGCCTGTCTTGTCGGAACGCCTTCACACATCCTGCTTGACGAGCCTCTTGAGGGCATGGATCGGCATATCCAAAAAGAAATCCTCGGCTGGATCGAAAACCACACACAATCCGGAGCGACCGTGGTTGTGGTCTCCCATATGATCGAGCCGTTTATCGATCTTGCTTCTGCGGCAGTGACGGTCCAGGGAGGTAAGGCTTTCCGTTTTAGGGATCTCCCAGATCTTTATGAAAAAAAGCTCGCTTTTTTAGAGCAGTTGGCAGAGGGAGGATTGCCCCTTTAGTATTTGTTGCTTTGGTTTCCGATTACCTCTTTTTTTTACTGCTCTTTTTCCCCAGAATACCGCCACTCAGAAACAGTCCGGCACCAAGGACGAACCCAAAATTGTACCAGGATCCGTTGTTGTGCACCTCATAGAATCGAATCGTTTTGGAGAAAATCGAAATAATGAACGTGATCGGGGAAATGAGGCCGTGCCACAATCCTTTCCAGAACCCGGCCACTTTTCCTTCTTCGTTTGGCGTTTTCTCGAGCTTATTCGGGCCGGCCACACAGCTTGAGAGGATAAAAACGAGAATAAGACAAATCCCAATAGCACTTAAAATTTTCATTCTCTCTCCCCTTGTATTGATGTTATGATGATAAGTTGACATGAAGAAATCTCATGATATAGATAAAAAAACAACATTTCAAGGAGAATGACATTATGACCGTCGTGGAAAAGGACGAAATCCTCCGGATAGAAAGGATTGAAACCGCTCCATTCGGGACCAATGCCTATATTGTCGTTTGCGAAGCTACAGGAGAGAGTGTCTTGATCGACGCACCGGGTGATGCAGACAAAATATTGGACCGACTCGAGGGAACGAACCCGATTTGTTTACTTATCACTCACGGGCACATGGACCACACCAGCGCTCTGCAAAGGCTTAAGGATGAATTGAATATTCCTGTTGCTGCTCACCTAGCTGATGCCGACAACCTGCCTGTAGAGGCGGAAATGCTCCTTGAAGACGGTAACATCGTTTCTTTCGGGAAGGTCACACTGAACGTGCTTCATACTCCGGGACATACTCCTGGGAGTATTTGCTTTATAACCGGAAATATTCTTTTGGCCGGTGATACGATTTTCCCCGGAGGACCGGGCAAAACAGGCACTTCGGATGATTTCAGACAAATCATTCAATCCTTGGAACAGAAAATTTTTGTGTTGCCCGACGATGTGAAAATTTATCCAGGACATGGAGAGCCGACAACTGTGAAAAGAGCAAAGGAGGAGTTCGCCATCTTCTCTGGCAGGTCACATGATCCTAACTTATACGGGGATGTCCTCTGGCTTAAAGCTTAGGAGGAAGGTATGAAAAAACAAAAATATTTCCGAGCTTCACTATTTCTCAGTATTGTTCTCTTATTCATTCCCCTGCTTATCGCAAATTCTCCCGATACCTATGATGTGGTTATATTGAATGGCCAGATTGTGGACGGAACCGGGAATCCATGGTTTTTGGGTGACATCGCCATCCGGAATGACCGCATCGTCAGAATTGCGCCTTCCGGACAACTCAAGAATGTGCGAGCAAAAGAGCGGATCGATGCGCATGGGCTGGTTGTTGCGCCAGGATTTATCGACATCCAGAGCCATTCCCGGGGGGCTTTTTTGTTGGGTGATGGCCGTGTGATCAGCAAAGTGACCCAAGGAATCACGACTGAGATATTGGGCGAGGGATGGACCGATGCACCTGTTAATGAAAAGACTTTGGCCACCTACGGAGATATCCCTCCTGAAATAAAAAAGCTGGCCATGGAGTTCACAGGCCCTAGAGGTTTCAACAACTGGCTTGAAGCTATGCAGAAGCATGGCGTATCTGCCAATGTAGGCTCGTTCTTGGGTGCTGCAACCGTTCGCACTTTTGTCAAAGGGATGGCTATGGGATCGCCATCGAGTGCAGAGGTAGAGGAGATGCAGCGACTAGTACGAAATG
>DAOVBT010000116.1 GCA_030670375.1 Candidatus Aminicenantota bacterium
GTGCAGGAGGACAAGAATGTAACAATTTACAGGATACCTCTTCCAAATTCTTTTACATTGAACACGATTTATAAAGGACTTAGATCAATAAACGATCTTCAGAATAGATTCGAACCAACGATCCAGGAGATTGAAAAGATATTAGATAGGGAGAAAGTGGATGTGATTTTATCAGAAGGCACTTATTATGCACCATGGTGTCTCTATACAGCATCGAAGAGATTAGGCTTCCCTTTGGTTGTTCTATACGCAGGAATTCTAAAATATGAGACCAGGCATTATCCGGAAGAAACCAGAAATATAATGATCAAGATGGAGGAAAGCTTTATTGACTCTCGATTGATGTATTTATTTCCTTCGGATCTTACAAGAACCGCTGTTGAAAAGGAGTATGGAAAATTACAAAGAGTGAAGGTCGTGCCAAATGGAATATCTAGTGAATTTTTTCAATTGGAGCCAAAAAATAATTACGGAGGGATTGGATTTGTGGGTAGGATGACAAAAATAAAAAATCCTGAATATCTTTTAAGACTGAAAGATGAATTGAAAAAACAAAAAATAAATTTAAATGTCTATATGGTAAGTAATATTAATAGAAAGAATTGGCTAAGGAAAAAATTATCCAGAGCAGGAGTTAAGATATTGTCTGCTATGGATACACAACGGCTCAGAAATTTTTATAGAGATATGGGCATTATCATCTGCCCTTCTTTCTTTGAAACCTATGGCAATGTTCCTATTGAATCTGTTGCTGCAGGAACGCCAGCTTTGATTAGCGATAATATGGGTGTATCGGAAATATTCAAAAAACATGATCTTACTCATTATATTATCAATTTTGACGATGTGTATGATGCTGTGTCTAAAATAGATGGCTTTAGGAATCAAAGAATTGATAGACAGAAAAGAGAATCTCTAAAAGAGTATTTATGGGATTCGATTATTGATGAATATTACAATGTGTGCAGGGATGAAATAAAAAAATATCAATAAACACTTCCCAAAAGAATTTGCCTTACTAAATTGTCATGAATACTTAAGTTGTTGTCCGCGGAGCTTTTTTGTAAGATTGAATCGATGAGAGTTCGAACAGGAGGCTAATATGTTGAGAATAAAAAAGAGACAAATCTCAGTGGTTCTATTGTTTCTTGCGCTTCCGATTTCTGCATTATCCAACACAGGGGTGGTTAAGAAGGTTCTCAGCGGGGATCGCGTTCAGATAGGAGACACATTCGTTGCCCGGCTTACAGGGATAACGGCACCCCCCCGGGATGAAATAATCGGTTACAAAATCTTTGATTTCACCAAAAGAGAACTGGAAGGCAAAACAGTGAAGCTATTTACTTGGACAACGGACAATACAGCAGCCGGCATTGTCCGTGACGAGAACGGATACCCCTTTGTTGAAATCGAATATTGGAAGGGAGAACCCCTGAGTTTTAACGAAGTTCTTCTCAAAAAAGGCTATGCGCGTGTCGATCAAAAATACCTGCCGGAAAACTTAAAGCATTACCTCGACCTCGAAAAGGAAGCCCGAGAGAAAGGACTGGGAATCTGGGAAAAAAAAGAGGGACGAGTGAGTTGGTGTGATAATCAATGAAGCTTGGTTAACGGATCAATCTAATTCGAGCCTTAACCAACCTTTTGTGGATTTCATTACTGTACCACGCGGATAAATGATGGGATTGTCGAAATTCGGCGCCATGGGCACCTCGATCCTGAACAACCACTGATCCGAAGAAAACTTGAACTGCTTGATCTGGAACTCAAAGCCGTCATATTTAAAATATGACATCTTCTGGGCTTCATTCTGGTTTTTTCCCCTTTTCATCAAATCCTGCATTTCTCCCTTATCCCACCTGATCTCATTTGCGTACCAATCTACGCTGTATCCCCAGGTAAACGAGGGATTGTCCCAGGGTCCTGAATTTTTATTGACAAGGCGCTCACTGATTTGGGCGGATGCGTGCAGGTGATGGATGTTTATTCCATCCGGAGATATGAACATGTCGACCACAGAAGTCTTATAGGGGGTTATCTTAATCCCGATGAAAAAGCATTTGAGTATGCCGAGGAATCAGGGCATCCTGCGTATAACATTCATCACTGCATCGATGATTAGAGCCGGCTGTCTAAACGGAACCATATGGTCGCTTTTTTCTGCCACAATCAGAGTCGCTCCCTTGATCGATGCTGTCAATTGTTCGTGTGACAGCCGCCAGGCATCTTGTTCCTCAGTTTTTGGGAGGAATGGCTTGCCACTGGTAATCACCAAAACCGGAATAAGGGAAGGGATAGTTGTCTTACGCATGATCTCCAATTTAGAGCCCAAGCCATCTCCTACCATGCGAACCATGGCTCGTTGGATCTTAGTGAGCTTATCCGGCTGAGAAGTATCGAACGGAAGTTTTCCTGCCATAGGGTGGCTATCGAGATACTCCACGCCGAGCAGGTCCACAAACTCGTTTGTAAACGGATCGACAAATACCATCCCGCGCACGGCCTCAGGGTGTTCACTGGCAATTAGGCGGATCATCCAACCTCCAAACGAATGGCCGACAAGGATAAGATCTTTCTGCAAGTCGAGTTTCTGGAGTCCCTTCCATAGCCATTCGACCTCTTCGCGCATATCATGGGGAGTTTCTGGCAGATCGCTCTTTCCAAATCCGGCGCGATCGTAGGACACAATAGTGGCTCCCGTCTTACGTGAAAGTTCAGGTGCAAGCTTATTCCATTCTCTAGAGTCCATACCACCGCCGGCTTCGAGGAGAATGGTAAGATCCCCACCTTCAATTACCTGGAAGTTTAGACGATGTTTTCCAACCTGAACCAAGGTCTCGACGGCTTCGATTTCTTGATTGGACCGCGGAAGTGATGCCTGGGCCGGTGACACACCTGGCTTCTTCTCGAACTTTTTCAAAATCTCTTTGGCATTGTCGTTGTCGGGATTGAGCTCGAGGGATTTTTTGTAGTTATTGATCGCGTTTTTGGTATCACCGCTGTTCATATACGCTTCGGCCAGGCTGTCATAAACATTGGGAGAATCCTGGTGTAATTCCACATTCAGTTTGAAAACTGCAATCGCATCTTTGATTTTCCCCTTTCCCATCAGCCTGTATCCCATGGCATTGAACTCGTTTTCTTCGAAATAGAGCTTATTCTCGGGGTTGGATTTTATATCCCGGAACTTTTTCAATCCCGCTTCAATTCCGTTTTTGTCGATTGCCTGTTCGATGCGGTAGGCGGCCGATTCGCCGATGATCCTTTCCATCTGGTTCAGCCTGAACCGGATCATGGACGCATCCGTATCTCGAATATCCAGAAAGGTCTTATAGTACTCCCTGGCTTTTTCGAAATTGCCCATTCCTCTGTAGGTCTCGCCGAGCCGCCAGAGTACATTCAAAGATTTCGGATAAAGACTCAACTGGTACTCAAAAAGTGCGATGGCCTCGCGTGTTTTTCTCTGCTGACTCAATTTGTCGCCCTCGAACGTCATCATGAGCGATGGAGAGTCGACGGCAAAGCCATACTCCTCCGAGAGCTTTTCATAATAATCGATGATGTCCCTTACGGTGTTTGTCTGAAAATTTTCCGGCAATTTATGCCCGGGAAAAAACATCCTCAGTCCTTCTTGAAAAGGAAGAGGGGCGATGAAATATCCCGAAGGTTCTCTGATTTCCACCTCGAAACGAAAATCCTCAGGTGTGTTGGATTCGAGAAGTTTTGTAAAATTTTCCACATATTCTAGGTCCTGGGGGCGCTCGTTTTTTTCACACTTTATATAAAGAAGGTTCTTCAAAGACGTTGTTTTTTTAAAAAATGACTCCGCCTCAGGAAAGAGAAAGGCGGCATTTTCGGGATTCATGAACGGATTTTCAGAAATAATAGCGTTAAAAAGTTTAGGTTTGGTGATGAGGGTGTACAGGCTGAAAACTGCCGCGGCCTGGGGTCCAGCCAGGATCCTGAAATTTTTTGTCCTGTAATTTTTGTCGACATAAGGAATCAACTCTTCCTCGATAAACCTTAAAAAATTATCCGCACCTCCGCTGTCATTGCGTCCCCTAATTTTTACCGGAAGGAGATCCCTGTATCTGTTGGTATTAGCCACGCCGACAATGATCATAGGAGGAATCTCCCCGGTTGAACCGAGCTTCTCCGCGATGCTGGCAGCATCCAAGTAATAGTTGTAGATGTCCACATACAAAAGACACAAAACAGGATAGTTCAGTTGGGTATCCTCATAGTCGCGGGGGAGATGGACAAAGAGAAGTCTGTCCTCATCCATAATATTAGAATGCAGCACTCTGTATTTGCCTATGACTATATCATCCCCGTCTTCCTGGGCCTGGATGAAACCCTGGTTCATAATCAGAACAGACAGAAACATCAGAGTCAAAAATACCTTCAAAATCTTATTTTTCATGTGATCTCTTCCTGTCCATCGCTCATCCCTCCTCGAAATTTTTCAGACTCTTGCACATCATGGATAATTTCCCTATTCAAAATGCAAGAAATAGGCCAATTGATTTATGGGGGTCTATAAACGGTCCTTCAGCCATGAGTGTTCATTTTTGAACAATCAATATCCATTTTCGAACAGGAAGTCTTTTCCTGGCAGTCGACAACGAAGTTTTTTTTAATTTTCCTATGATTTATAATCGTCCTCGAGCCGAGTACGTAGAGGGAACAGGGTATTCTATGGCTATCTTATTTCATGTCAACAAATTATGACAGCCAAACAACATAAGAAATACTAAAAATATCTTGACAATGAATCCACCAAAACGTATATTGTTAAGTAAACACTTTACACTCTAAGGACAATATGATGAACCAATTGATGTTCGGCCATACCTTGAGGATGCTGCGGACAACAGCGGGCATCAGCCTTCGGGCTTTGGCAAAAAAGATGGAGGTGTCACCGGCATACCTCTCTCAAGTTGAACTAGGGAAACTGCCGCCCCCCACACATGATCGAATGACAAAGATTGCCGCAACTATCGGCATTCCGGTGTCTTTGTTGATCGAAATGAGCCATCGTCCAAATCCTGATACAATTTTGCTCCTGCGGGGACATCAAGAATTGAATGAGCTTATCAAGATGACCGTTGACATCGGGTTGGAATCCAGGGATATTTTGGAAATTGCATCTCTCATGCGGAAGCTGGGTGGCAGCGGATTCCGCAAACTTGTGCACTTCGGCGCAAACCATTCATCCGATTTCATGCAAACGGGAAGCGGCAAAGATTCTCCAGACGTTTCATCTTCTCCATTCAATCAAATGGACATCTCGGAAATGGCGAATCCCCGGCTGGTTTTTAAAAGGCTTGAGTTTACAGAGAAGAGTGACCTGTTGCGATATATGATAGAAAAGATAGGAACCATTTGTGGTTCTTTAGATTCAGATCGTGCACTAAAAAACTTGATGGCAAACGAAACTGAAGATTCCTCGGGATTAGGGAATGGAGCAGCGATCCCCCATCTATTCGTTGATGAACTTAACCAGACAATTATTTCTATAGCCAGAATCCCGAGGGGAATCGATTTCGGTTCCATAGATGAAAAACCGGTTGACCTTGTCTGTTTGATTCTTAGCAATCATGAGTCTCGCCAAAATCATTTGAATCTATTGGCTTATTTTGCCCGAAAATTTCAAATCCCGACATTTATGGAGGAGATATTAAGGGCGGATTCTAAAAAAATCATTTTGTCAATGTTGTTCGATGAGAATGACACAAACATACATTGAAATCCTGTAACGATCTAGCATGAAAAGTATGGCTATATAATCCATTTGGAGGGTTAAAAGATGAATAAATTAGAAAAGGGTGAATTTTCGAGTGTGGTGGAGGAGAATGGGATAAGAAAAAATAGCAATGCTCCCCTAGACTACTGCGATGTTTGTTTCATTGCATTCGGCAGTCAAGAAAAAAGGATTCAAATGGATGAAAAAATCGTTCATCCAGACTGTGCAAATAAAGCAAAATCAAAGATGAACTACGGATCCACCAAATGAAGAAATTATTATAAATATTATTCCTTAAAACAATGATTTCACCTTAAAAAAAGGACTTCTAAGCTCAAAAAAT
Source organism: Candidatus Aminicenantota bacterium (assembly GCA_030670375.1). GTDB lineage: Bacteria > Acidobacteriota > Aminicenantia > Aminicenantales > Aminicenantaceae. The sequence continues at coordinate 6,090 of DAOVBT010000116.1, forward strand.
CAGGGTTTTCAATAACTATCTTATTTCATTTCAACGTACTATGACAGCCAAGCAACATAAAGAATGCGGGCTGTTGTCACCGAAAGGGATTCGATGACCATATGCAGAGAACTCTCTCCAGCCCGCAAAAGAGAGCTATATGTCAAAAGGAAAATTCAAAGCCCAAGTAAAAAGACCGGGGTTTTGCCGGCCCGTACACGTAACCTGAATCTCTGTCGACTCCCTTATCTAAATCTTCTTGATAAGAATTGAGCACGTTAAAAGCACCTAAAAATAAGGAGACGCTATAGTTTTCAGTGATGTTTATGGGTCTATGGAGCTTGAGATTCAAGACCCAAAAAGAAGGAGTTGTTTCCAGTCTGTCTTCGTCAATATATCCTGCGTAGTG
>DAOVBT010000384.1 GCA_030670375.1 Candidatus Aminicenantota bacterium
AGTTCGTGCAGTCCGACCTCGTTGCCGGGTTCCCGGCCGAATTTCTGCACAGATTCCTCCTCCGCGAGGATGGATACAACTAGACCTTCGGAATTTATGCCGTCCAGCACTCCCCCGAGATACTCGAAGGCACACAGAGACAAGGAGGAATAGCCCTGGTCGGGATGGATTTCGAGCAGGATGGGCCGGGCCATCATGGCCAATCGGCTCTCCTGTGGCCGCCGTCCGGTTACATCCCCTGTCGTAAAGTCATAGTTGCGGCTCAGGATGCTGTGACCGTTTTCTGTGTGTCCTGACGGATAAAAAGTGACAGAGCATCCCGGTGCTGCCATTTGAGCCTGGTAAAGTCCCGTAAAATCATAAGAATCATTTGCGATGTTCAATCCAAAGGCTGCGGCTGCCCCCTTCATGCGCTCGTACAGGATCGGATAGTTTTTGGCCATGTACTCCCGTTTGGCTCTATTCAATATGTGATCATCCGATGGCGTTATTCGGGTGCCATTCCGTTTTGCCATTTCCCCGATCTTTTTGCCGATGTCGAAGTTCGATCCCTTGAGGATGACATGCCGCACTTCCGCGAATTTGTCCGGACCTCCGGCGATGATCGTTTCGTTGAGGCTTATTTTTTGGGCGTGGGAGGAAAATCCCGGAAAAGCTATTGCGAATCCGAGAATAATGATGAAGACATAGAACTTTTTCATCCAGTTAGGCATTTGACCGACCTCCTGTTTCTTATTTATTCATACTTTTTGCCGTGCGGTTCTGGTAAGCTGGTTTTCCCACTTTTATGGGAGGATGGGCTTTGATCAGGCGCATGACCTCTTCGATCGCCCGTTCGATCTGGGGGTCCTTTCCCTTGGCAAGTTGATTCGGGTCATCGATGACTTCAATGTCTGGGTCCACACCGTGTCCCTCGGCAAACCATACGCCATCGTTGCCGTAGATACGGCCTTCAGGAACAGTGTGATATCCTCCGTCTACCAACATGTGTCCCGTAGCAGGACCGATAAGGGCTCCGTAAGTCCTTGTGCCGATGACAGGCCCGACTCCCTGACTTTGGAAAGTGTAGGGCAAGGCATCTCCACCAGAGCCGCTCCATCCGTTGATCAGCATGACCTTGGGACCCGGATTAGCTCTCTGAGGCTGCGGGATTTCTTTGCCATACCGCCAGGCAATGTAATGCACCCTTGGTCGGCTCAGCAATTCGACGAACCTGTCAGCCAGTGCTCCTCCACTGTTGAACCTCTCGTCGATGATGAAGCCGTCCTTGTGGATCTGGCTGTAGTATTGCCTGATGAGCTCGGTTTGTCCTTGTCCTGCCGTATTGGGCATGTAAATATAACCCACACGGCCATTCGTTGCATCGTCGATTCTCTTCCTGTTCTTCTCGATCCACTCCAGATGACGAAGTCTTGTTTCGCTTCGCAGCGTCTCCACGATCACTTCCCGCGCCCCTTCCATAGTCGGCTCTGCATTTATCATCAAAGCGACTGTTTTCCCGGCCAAGCCCTGAAAGGCAGCCCATGGATCTTTTTTTGTGTCAAGCGGCATGCCGTTTACAGCCAGGATATAATCGCCTTCGTTAACTTTCACCCCGGGCAAGTTAAAAGGGGATCGCACTTCATTGTCCCATGGTGCCCCATCGATGATCCGGGCGATGCGGTATGCTCCGTTATCCAGGGCCCAGTCGATTCCCAGCATGCCCGCATTTTGGCTCTTTCCACTTTCCAGGTCACCACCACCGACATAGGTATGGGAAGCACTGAGTTCAGAGATGACTTCACCGAACACGAAGTTGGCATCCCAACGGGTAACAGCATCTTTGAGCAACGCCCCATACTTTTGGCGAACTGCCTCCCAGTCCACGCCGTGCATGTTCGGATCGTAGAAAAAGTCCCGGTATTTGCGCCAGATGTCCATGAACATCTGTCGCCACTCAGCCCTGGGATCCACGGTTATCTCCAGTTCGTCGGTCCTCAGCTTTGTCGTCAATTTCTGTTTGGGCTTTATATCGATGATGTAAAAGGAGCGGTTGTTATTCGCAAACATCTTTTTCCCATCAGCTGAAATATCGAATCCGTCGGCATCGTCGAGGATGGGCGTTTCTTCTCTTTTTTCCAGGTTGTATGACACGACTGGGCTCGTTCGGTCGGCTGATCCACTCCTCGGCCTGCGATGGAAGATGATCTGTCCTTTTATTGCTCTGAGTGTGCCGAAATTGCCCGCCCTGGGAGGCAAAACGACCAATCTGTTCTCAAATCCATCAAGGTCGATCTTGAGAGGTTCCGGTTTTTTATCTTTAGGTTTCTCGGGCGGTTTATCCGGTTTTTCTTCTTTGGATTTTTCACTCTTGTCCTTTTCTTCTTTAGCCTCTTCTTCCTCGACAGGTTCGGCATCATTGCGCGGAGCCAGAGGCGAAGGAACATCCTTCCGCAGGGAGACAGCTGCTAGACTTGTCGTGTTCGGATAGATCCAAGTTTCATCCAGATCGGAGTAAACCGGTGATAGCGATCTGTCAGTAAAAAGGTAAAGATATTTTCCATCTGGATCGAATACAGGATTATAGTCGTTATAATAACCAGATGTGACCTGATTGCGGCTCTTGGTATTGACGTTGTACAAAATGATGGCATACTGGTAGTTATCACAGATTGTCGTATAGGCTATCCATTGGCTGTCGGTTGACCAGCTCAATTCGAAACCGCTCAAAGCTGGATGACTCATCCAATCGATGTGGTCGACTCTTATGATTTGATTGGAGTCGATATCGAATATCTGAAGGTTTTGTGTATTGTCTATGAAGCTGATTTTTTTGCTGTCCGGTGACCAGAAGATCTGATAACGGAATCCTTTCCCGAGTTTGGTCAGAGTCTTCTCATCTCCCGAACCATCGGCCGCACGGAGTGTCAATTCGTACTCCCCTGATTCGTCGCTCCAGTAGGCGATGTGTTTTCCATCGGGCGACCAGGCTGGATACTTCTCGGCAGATCCGGATCGTTGGGTCAGATTCCTGATGTATCCATGTTCGGCTGGGACCGTGAAAATGTCGCCGCGGGA
>DAOVBT010000292.1 GCA_030670375.1 Candidatus Aminicenantota bacterium
TTCCAAGCCAATCCTTTTTATAAGGGATATAAACCGGGGATCTGACCGATAAGCTTCACCCACAGCCCAGATCGCTGGAGTGAAATTTGGATTCATTTTGACTTGCCTTCTGACGCAGTATAGAATAGTAAAGATTTCGAGAAAAAAAGAATATGGAATTTTTCTTGACTTGTTGAAACAACAAATATTGAAAATATCAAAAACTATAATCCCCATTTTCACTATTTCACTTTTGGTCATCCTTCCCACAAGTTGTGTCAAAAAAGAGGACCCAGCAGTATTCCGGTTTATCGACCACCTCAACCAGGAAAATATTCTGCTCACTCCCTTCAGGGAATTTTCATCTGATCCCCAGCGTTTCAAAGAAAAAAATCCATCCCTTCACGAGATCGCTGACGAGTCTCCCCTGCTAGACTCCGGTGTAGAAGAAAATCCCTATTTTTTAAAAAAGAAACTAAAAATAGGTCTAGTAGAGATCAATACACTCTTGGCTCCCCCAAGAAGTAACTACAGATTTTCACAAAAAATCCCTTCCAACTCATTCCTCGAATTCACCTACGGCATCCGACAAGATAGTGAATTGGCTCATAAAAAGGAAGAAAGCCGAGTCACTGAATTTTCGATCGTGCTAGAGTCAGAGGATACAAAAAAAGAGATTTTCAAAAGCACATTGAAACTCACTCTCGATCAATCCCTGGTTTTCAAATATAAAAAAATCGACCTCTCTGATTATGAAGGCCAAAAAGTCCAAATCAGTTTTATAACCCGTGGAAGCGATAAGGCTCTGGCCTGCTGGTTTAATCCCGTGCTTTACGCCCCCCAAAAAAACACAAAAAATGTGATACTCATATCACTGGATACTCTGCGTCCTGACCATCTGGGATGTTACGGTTACTCCAGGGATACAAGTCCAAATATCGACTCATTAGCCAGTGATTCTGCTCTGTTCTGGAATACCTTTGCAACATCTCCATGGACACTGCCATCCCATGTCTCCCTTATGACATCTCTCAACTGCATCAACCATCAGGTCTACCAAGGCAACCAAACAATGGATCCATCAATCCTGACCTTAGCTGATATCTTGAGAACCAGAGGATATTTCAATGGAGCCATAACCGGAGGAGGATTTGTCAGTGGTTTTTATGGGTTTAGCAAAGGATTTGACAGCTATCACGTCCGGGGCCAAATCCAGGAGAAGAATTCAGCGGAAATAGCTAGCCGAGCTGTACTTGATTGGATCGACAGACACAAGGATCGTAATTTTTTCCTCTTTCTTCACACCTACCAGATTCACAACCCTTATTCCTCACCCGCGCCTTACAATGAGCTTTTCTTAGAAAAAAGTTCCACATTAACTGAAATAGACATGAGCCCATTCCGCCTAAACCATGAAAACAGATACAAACCCGTGATGGATGATCTCAGACAGAATTTTATCGATCTTTACGACGGGGAAATCCGGTACACAGATGAGACTCTGATAAAGCAGCTATTGAGCAAACTAAAAGAACTCAACCTCTATGATAGCACGATGATCATTCTCACTTCAGACCACGGAGAGGAATTTTATGAACACAAGTCCTGGCATCACACACATAGTGTCTATAACGAAACCATAAAGATTCCTCTCATCATTAAATTCCTCAATTCTAATCACAAGGGAAAGAGAATCCCAGAATTTGTTCGGATTATAGATATTATGCCCACAATTCTCGAAGCGTTGGACATTAACCCATCGAAATATCAGATGGATGGAGAAAGCCTGTTCGATTTGTTAGGCGATGAAAAACAAGAGATGGAGGAGCGAATTTTTATATCCGAGCTAGCATCAAATGTTATGCAAAGGCATGTCCCGAAAAAAGTGGCTATCAACCGAGGCAAACACAAACTCATCATCAACAATGAATTCAAATCCGAAGACCTAGCCTATTTTCTCTCTTCTCTTCCTGAAATGGAACCTATGGAGATCTATGATTTGGAAAAAGATCCTGATGAGTTGTACAACAAGTCCCGGGAAAATCCTCAATTGACTCGAGAACTCTTGGATTTTTTAAGAAATCAAAACAAAATGACAAGGAAAGTCTCCGCGGAGGAGGCCAAAATGAGCGAGGAACTTCGTGAACAATTGAGAGCATTAGGCTACATCAAATAAACCAAATAAACCTGTTGCAAAATTCTCCAAAAAATCATATGTTTTTCCTTCAAATCCATACTTAAGGCATTTTTATCGATTAGAAAAGACTAACCAAATGGATAAAAAAAGGAGGGCCGATTGCGTAATCCAAATGTGAGAAAATGTTTCCTATTGGGATTGATTATGATGTTTGTCGTACTACTACTATCCTCTGGCCAGACATTACAAGAAAACACGGCCGAATTTTTAAAAAACTTTAGGTGGCGCGAGATCGGACCTGCCAATCCCGGTGGCCGGATAACCGACATCGAAGGCGTGGAGAACAATCCATCCATCATCTATGCGGGGGCAGCAACCGGAGGCCTCTGGAAAACCACCAATGCTGGCACCACCTGGGAGCCGATATTCGACGACCAGCCTAATGCATCGATCGGCGACCTCGCTGTTTCCTTATCCAATCCTGATCTCATCTATGTGGGAACAGGAGAACCAAACAACCGCAACAGCTCACCCTGGGGAAGCGGCATGTTCAAATCCACAGATGCAGGAAAAACCTGGGAGTTTGTCGGGCTAAAAGAAACGCATCACATAGGCCGGGTGATTATCGACCCCAAAAATCCCGACATCGTGTATGTGGCAGCCCTAGGTCACCTTTGGGGCACAAATGAAGAACGGGGTGTGTTCAAAACGACAGATGGCGGTAATAACTGGCAAAAAGTCCTGTATCTTGACGAGAGAACAGGCATAACAGACCTTGCCATGGACGCCCAGGACAGCAACATCCTGTACGCCGCCGCCCATGAGAGATCGAGAGATCGCTTCGACGCGGGAGACCCTGTGGACCAATGGGGTCCCAAAGCAGGTATCTTCATCACCCAGGATGGGGGGCAAAACTGGACAAAAGCCACCAAGGGCCTGCCAACCGATGAGATGGGACGCATCGGCCTGAGTACAGCTCCTGGTAAACCGGGCACCGTCTATGCCCTCGTCAGCACACAAAAAACACGCAGCTTCCGGCGCGGGCAGAAGCCAAAGGAAGAAAAACTCGAACTGAACCGGGGCGGTATTTTTAAATCGATGGACTACGGAAAAACCTGGACACACATGAACATGCACAACAACCGGCCCTCCTATTACAGCCAGATCCGCGTGGATCCCAATGACGAAAACGTGATTTGGATGTGTGGTTCCCCGTTGGCTTATTCCGAAGATGGGGGGAAAACCTTAAAAAACGGTCCCGAAGTCCAGGGCAATACTCACATCGACTACCATGGCCTCTGGATCGACCCGAACAACTCCGATCATGTCGTCGTCGGGGGCGATGGCGGGATCAACATCACCTATGACCGCGGAAAAAACTGGGATATCATCACCCAGATCGGGCTCGCACAGTTTTATGCCATCACGGCAGACATGAGAAAGCCTTATTATGTGTACGGCGGCCTCCAGGACAACGGCAATTGGGGAGGACCGAGCCGCTCCCGCCGAGGTTCGGGAATCGTGAACAACGATTGGTTTCCCCTCAGCAATGCCGATGGCTTTGTCTGTCGGGTCGATCCCACCGATTTCAACACGGTTTATTACGAGATCCAAAACGGATACCTGATGCGCCTGGATCTCCGAACCTGGCAAACCGCCATGATCCGACCCCAACCCCCTCAAGCCAAAGAAGGAGAAGAGAGGGAACGATACCGCTTCGACTGGAACTCCCCG
>DAOVBT010000088.1 GCA_030670375.1 Candidatus Aminicenantota bacterium
CCACGTAATATTCACAAAGATGACTCCCTAAAAAACCAGCTCCACCAGTGATTAGAATGCGTTTCATTTTCCTTTCCATTTCCTCCCGTAACCTGGGCATTACCCATAGGCCATGAAGAGAAGGCTCTTCTGTTTGAGAATTTCTTTTTGAGCATGGAACAGTTCCTTTATGCCTTTATCGGCCAGACCTAACAGGGCGTTGAAGTCTTTTTTAGTGAAAGGGGATTTCTCTGCCGTGGCCTGAATTTCCACGATTTTGCCCGTATCCGTCTTGACGACGTTCATGTCGACCTCTGCCGAGGAATCCTCTCGATAGTCCAGGTCCAGAAGGAGGTCTCCATCGACTATTCCCACACTTACGGCACTAACCAAGTTTTGGAGAGGCATCTCGTCGATGACGCCTGCATCCATCATTTTTTTCAAGGCCAAAGCCAGTGCGACGCAACCCACTGTGATCGAGGCCGTTCTCGTACCACCATCAGCTTGGATGATATCGCAGTCTATGGTGATCGTTCTTTCTCCGAGAATTTTGAGGTCTGTCGCGGTGCGCAAGGAGCGCCCGATAAGCCGTTGAATCTCCTGGGTACGGCCGGACATTCTGCCAGGCCCTCTTTCACGGGGCGTTCTTTTTTCCGTAGAACAGGGAAGCATGGCATATTCCGCAGTGATCCATCCCTTACCGCTACCCTTGATAAAGGAGGGGACTTTTTCCTCAATGGTGGCCCCCGCAACGACTTTGGTTTTTCCGATCTCGATTAGAGCCGATCCATCGGCGAAGGCGAGATAATCTGGTGTAAAAGACACAGGACGCATGACATCAGATGATCGTTTATTTGCTCTCATGTTCTTTTTATCCTATTCTTTCTTCTCCTTCCGGCCGTGTTTTCCAGCGGTCATGGAACCACATCCAGACTTTTGGGTTTTCCTGTATCTGATTCTGTATAATCTTAGTGCATAATTGCGTGATTTTCAACACATCCTGTTCTTCATCGCCCGTTACGATGATTTTGAGGGGCGGGAGGATCTTAAGGTGATACTTCCCGCTTTGAACGGGGCAACAGAAAACCGGGACCAACGGAGCATCTGTTTTGAGGAAAAATGCAGCCAGGCTGGGTGTTGTGGCTGCGGGTTTGCCAAAAAAATCCACGAATACCGCTTGGTTGCGCACGACATTCTGGTCGATCAGGATCGCCACCATTTCGTTGTCTTTAAGAGCACGAAGGATGGGTCTTGCCGCCTGTTGTTTGTAGATGACGGTGGCTCCGAGTTTTTTTCTAATTTGCAGAAGCTCTTTTTCTAGCAGCCTGTTGTCAAGCGGACGGGTTATGACATTGACCTTCCCGATTTGGGAAACCGGGGCAGTGGCCAATTCCCAGTTTCCCAAATGAGCGGAAAAGATCAGCGCTCCTTTTCCTTCTTGAAGGGCTTTCTCAAGGTGTTCGGTTCCTTCGATGGATATGGATTTCAGCACTCTGTCCTGTTTCATTTGCCGGACTTTGATGATATCAGCGAAAACTCTCCCAAAATGTCTGAAGGAAGCCTTTGCTATTTTTTTCTGTTTTGCATCGGAGAACCGGGTACCAAAAGCCGTATTCAGGTTGGATAGGGCGATTTGCCTGTGCTTCATATCGATGTGATATATCAGGGATCCAAGAGCTCCTCCGATGGCAAGACAGATGGGACGAGGGAGCACGGAGAAAGGGATTTTGAGAAATTGGAAACCGAAAAACTCTATGTTTTCATGAATGTCGGCCATCGGTATTATCAACCGTCCTTCTTCAAGGATAAAAGCTCTTGATAGAAATTTTCCTCAACTTGAAGGTCTATTTTGTTGTAGTAAACCGGAATCTGTCCGGCGTTTTGGAGATCGTTCAGCTTAAAAACGTCCTTTTCTGTCGTGAGCACAGCATCGGCTTTTACCCTTTGGAGGGTGGCGATGATTTTTTTTCTCGTGGAAATAGGATAGGAGTGGTGATCGGGAAATGTGAGGGAGAGCAGAGGCTCGAGCCCTTCCTTTTCCAAGAGAGATAAAAATCTTTCGGGCCGAGCGATCCCGCAGATAGCCAGGAAGCGTTTTCCTCTAAATCGTTCTGTCAGGATGGGGCTGCCGTCAGGGTAAGCGAAAAATCCCTTGTTCATGGTCGAATAGGAAAAAACCTTGGCCTTGGGGAAATGGTGCCTTATTTGGCTTTTAGCATGGGAGCGATTGTTTTTTTTTACCAGGATAATATCGGCACGACGGAGTGAAGAGAGGGATTCTCGAAGAGCGATTCTCTCGCCTGGATCGAACAGGATAATATCCAGATCCCGATGGAGTTTCCTGTGTTGGAATCCATCGTCCAGGAGCACCAGGGTAAAGCCTGCGTGTTTGGCCTTCTCACAAGAGTTCAATCGATTCCGGCCGACGAATATCCCAACTTGAGGAAAGTTGCGTGAAACCATGAAGGGTTCATCTCCCGCTTCTTGCCAGGTTCCGTAGATGTTTTTCCCGTCGGACAGAACCCCTCCAGACTTTTCCCACTTTCCTTTGTAGCCTCTGGTAATCAGAGCAGGCTTCAGTTTGTGTTCTAAACAAAACGAAAGGAGGTGCATAACGAGAGGAGTTTTTTCCGATCCTCCGAAAGCCAAATTCCCCACGCTGATGACAGGAAGCGAGGTCCGTCCGATTTTCCGCACTTTGTGGTCGAATAGGAAATTGTTGATCCGGCTTCCCACCTGGTAGAAAAAAGTTAGGGGACGCAGCACCCGATTCATTCTTCGAGGACTATACACCATCTCCCTGTCGGTTTCAAGACCAGGGTATGGCATTCAGGAATGCTTTTTGAGGATGGAGCAGGAAACGGGATTTCGGGCGGATCGTCATTCATCCCCGGGAAAACGATCTCATCTTGGGTACCCATGGACGGAGCATCTGGATTTTGGATGACATCACCTTTCTGGAAAAGATGACAGCCGAAGTGCAAAATTCTTCCGCATATCTATTCGATATTCAAGATGCCACCCAGTTGTGCCTTTTTTATCACGGACAAAGAAGGCCAAAAGGTGAATGAGATCAAAGGCCCGAAAAACGCAGGGATCGGTCGTGTGAATTGGGATTTGCGTTACGGGGCGCCGGATATCCCTGAATTGGGCCGGACGAGAAGGGGCCGTGGTCCGTGTTTGAATGAGTTGCCGATAGCGAATGAAATTCCGCATGTGTTTCCGGTAAAAATCATAAAGTTTAATCAGTAAAAAGATTAAGATAAAGAATGACCCGTTAAAAGGTGCGTCTTTACATCTGAAATGCGATTTCTTATAATACGTTCGGATTTTTTTATAATAGGAGGATACTTATGTGGAGAAAAATAGCTGTTTTGATGCTTATCTTTTTTTTGGCGGTTATCTCTTTCCAATGCAAGAAAAAGAGCCAGGTGAAAGGAATCACCCTGGATGTGACTTTTTCTGAGGAAGAACTTTCGGACGACTTGATCACGGATATACAGTACAAATGGAATACAACCCCCGGATTCGTGAAAATCGAACAGGATATGCAGGTATACGTTCATTTTTGGCACAAAAAAAATCTGCTCTTTCAGGATGATCATATCCCCGAGGTTCCGATCGCTGAATGGGATGCCGATCAAGAATACGTCTATTCCCGAAGAATTTACATCCCTGAGTTTATCGATGAATTTGATCCCGAATTCAAGGGAGAAGAAACATTGAGGCTCTCTGTTGGCATTCACTCCCCTTATGACAGAACGGATGAAACCCAGCAGGAGATTATGGAAAAAAAGCTGAAGGTTTTTCCTCCACCTCTGGATACACCTGAAAAAATTTTTGAGGAAGGGTGGTATAACCTGGAGATCAATCCGGATGCCTTTCTCAGGCAGTGGCGCTGGACTGCCAAAGAAGCACGTTGTATTATTGATAATCCAAAAAGAGATGCACTCCTTGTGATCAAAGGAGGCGTGAATCTTGAAGTCTTGGAAGATCAAAAGGTCATCATCAAGATCAATGACCTGATACTCGACGAATTTATTCCTGCTGAAAGTTATTTTGAGAAATCATACAATATCAAAAAAGAAATGGTAGGAGATGGGGAACAATTTTTCTTGACGATTGCAACGGACAAAGTGTTTGTTCCTGCGGATATAATCCCCAACTCAAAAGATGAAAGGGAATTAGGGCTTCAGATTTCCTTTGTCTATTTTCGCTGATCTCTTTTTTTGTTTATTTCTTCGCTTGCTCAACGGCTTTGGGAAGCCGTGCGCAGCGAAAGTTTTTGTCCGTCGGAGGAGATTTCCACGGCCCCTGAATGGTCGGTGCGATAGATTTGGGCTCCGATCTCTTTATAACGGTTGATTACCTCTGGATCTGGCAGGTTGTACCTGTTACCGGTCCCAACAGTAAGGATCAAAAATCGAGGTGCCACGGCTGACAGAAATTCTTCTGAGCTGGAGGAATCACTGCCATGATGAGGAGATTTCAACACATCGCTCTGGAGGGTAAAGGAGGATTGCAATAGCTCTATTTCCACCGCTTTTCCTATGTCGCCGGTCAGAAAGAACGCCATTTGCCCGTAAGATATCCTGAGGACGAGAGATTCATCGTTCAGGATTTTCGAAACGAAAGGATCAGCCTGTTTGGGATTCAATATTTCTATCTTGACCCCATCAATATGTTCCACCTGTCCTCGGAACATTCGCCGGCATGTTGTTTTGAGGGGCAACCGCCTTCTGAGCTCTGCATACGATGGATTGTCCTTTGGGCTAAATGCTTCCCAAAATTCCTCGACCTTGAAATTTCTTGCCACAGCTTTCAGCCCGTTCATATGGTCAGGATGGGCATGGGTCAGGACGAGATAATCGATTTTTTTTATTCCTTTTTGCCAGAGAAAAGGAGAGACGATTCGTTCCCCGATGTCAAAAGTGTCATCTGGAGTGCCGCCCCCGTCGACCAGCATTTTTTTATGGCCAGGAAACTCGATAAGAATAGAATCTCCCTGTCCCACATCGATAAAAGTCAGCTTTAGGATTTTTGAATGGGACGGAAACGGATAGGTCACCAGCAACCCCAGAAAAACGGCGAAACAAACGGAAATGAAAAGTTTCTGTCGTCTCATTCTTGTCGGAAACAGGAGTAAACCGAGGAAGAAAAAATACCCGAGAACGACAAAAACGGAAGGGGTTGGAATCCTGAAGGATGCGCCAGGGATAGGATCCAGGAGATGAGAGATCGCAATCAGAAAAGTGACAAGAAAATGGATAAGTTTGGCAAGAATTCCTGCCGCCATCGGGCTCATCAACGTAAGCAGAAGGAATATGTAGCCCAAGGCCATGATTAAAGCTACAACAGGGAGAGCGGCAAAGTTGAGGAGGAGGGCAGAAAAGGTTATGCGGTTGAAAGCCAAGGCCACAAAAGGCAAGACTCCCAACTGAGCGGTCAGACTCAGGGCGAAGATTTCGCTGATTCTCATCGGGAGCCGTGGAAGGTAATGGATAATTTTCGGAAAAAACAAAATGATGGATAGGGTTGCCGCAAAGGTTAGCTGAAACCCGAGGCTGAAGAGGTTAAAGGGATTTAACATAAGGAGGATAAAGGCACTGATAGCAAGCGTGTTTAACAGGTTGACGTTTCGCCATATGAGCTTTCCGATAAGAAAAGCGAGCGCCATGATTGTGGCTCTCATGACAGAAGGCCTTCCTTCGACCAGCGAGGCATAAAGGAGGAGGAAGAAAATCAGGAGGATGTAGTTCACTCGGTCCGGAAGCCTCAGAAATCTGAAAATGGAAAAAAGGAAAAAGGAAATGATTGCAATATGGGCTCCAGAGATAGCGAAAAGGTGGAAGATCCCAGCGTCCTGGAGACCGCGAGAGATCTCAGGATCCATTCTTCCCCTTTCTCCTAAAAGAAGGGCTTCGACAACCGCTCCTTGTGAGGAAAGACGAGAATTCCGGGGATCAGAGAAGTGGTGTTCGATCCCGCGCTGCAATTTTCGTCTTAGAGTGGAAATGATCCTCGGGAGAGAGGCTTTTTTCCCACTCTGCAGTTTTTCGACAAGCATGGGACTCTTGGTGAAGGCCCTGTTGTGAATATTCTGGCTCTTGAGATACTGGTCCAGTGCTGAGGGGCTGAAATTTCTGTAGCCTTGAGAAGGAGAAAGCTTAGCGGAAACCTTGATTCTATCGTGAGTGTGGAGATCGAGAGAGGATTGCATTTCCTGCGCGTGGAGAACAGAAATTCTCAGATTTCCGCGTATTTTTATTTCCTGATTTCCGGAAATAATTTTCTCTACCTTTAAAAAAAGATAGTCTCTCTCATGACCTCGAGAGAGGGATTTGTACATCCTGCCTTGAAAGTCGATGTAGTCCTCTGCTTTCAGCTTTTTAAGGGGATTGTTTTCGAATGTGTTGTTCTGGTAGGTGTGAAGGCTCGATCCCAGAAAAAAAGCCGCAAGAAGGATAAAAGCGAAAGCCACCCTTGTTTTTCTAAGAGCCGAGAGGAAAATCCAGGCACAGAAGAGGCAAACAACCATGGATGCTGTCCCTATCGCCAGGGAGGGAGATGCCAGGGCAGAAAGAAGTATTCCTCCTGCTAGGCTTAGAGTAAGAAAAAAAAAAGGAAAAAGCATGTTACATATTATTGACGAGGAACCTCTCCGATGTGTCTCTGATGCTCGAGACAGTCGAATAAAAGGTGACACATGATTTTAATTCCGAGAACAATGCTCCTCTCATCGGGATTAAAATAGGGGCTGTGCAGGGGCGCCATGGATGGCTTTTCAGGATCTTTAACTCCGAGGAGAAAGTAAAAACCCGGAATTTTTTGGGAGAAATAAGAAAAATCCTCGGCAACCATTTGGGGCTTGATACCCCGGACATTCCACTCTCCTAGAGTCCGGGATAGAGTGGGGGCTAAAATCGAGGCCAGATCAGGATGGTTGTATAGAGGAGGAGCCCCTTTTTTGTACTGGAAGACATAACTCGCTCCGAACGAATGGGTGATGCCGCGCACTACATCCTCGATTAACCGGGGAATCTTTTTCCTGTTCGTCTCGCTAAGGGTTCGGATGGTTCCCTCTATGGTCACCTTTTCGGCGATGATATTGGACTTTGTTCCCCCCTCTATTTTTCCGATGGTGACAACAACCGGGTCCGTCGGATCAACAGCTCGACTTACGATGGATTGAAGACTGACGATGACCTGGGAGGAAAGAGCAATAGCATCTATTCCTTCATGGGGTCGTGCGGCATGAGAACTTTTTCCTTCGATAACGATCTGAAACCAATCCGCGCTTGCCATGATCGGGCCAGGAGAAAAATAGACTTGTCCGAGGTTTTCTGGCCAAACATGAAGACCAAGGATCGCACGAATCGGAGGGTTTTCCAGAACTCCTTCCTGGATCATGACGTCTGCTCCCCCCGCTTCACCCGCAGGAGCACCTTCTTCTGCAGGCTGAAAGATGAACTTGATATTTCCGTTGATTTTTTCTTTGAGAGTGCTCATAACTTTTGCAGTTCCCAAGGCTATGGCAACGTGAATGTCATGGCCGCATGCGTGCATGACACCAGGATTGAGAGATTTGAATGACAATCCCGTCACACCCGTTTTGGAATGTCAACAATCCATATCAGCTGTTGATATTTTCTTGATAAGTTCCGTA
>DAOVBT010000418.1 GCA_030670375.1 Candidatus Aminicenantota bacterium
AATGCGGTAGGCGATGACCAACCCGAAAAAAACGAGAAAGGGGAGAAGTACCCGCCACCAGCTCATTTTTGCCGGAACCTCTGGCATTTCTTGTAGAACAGCTTCCCGATCCATCTTGCTTTCCCTCTTCCATCCAAGTACGAGCATCGTGAATATGCCCAGCACCAGGACTGGGATGGCTAAGGGAAGTTCGAATCCCACATAGGGGATGGCGGTGCCGGCACAGGTGATCATGGCCCAAATGTTAACCGGAGGTGCGGCAGCACTCAGGCCTGCCACAATGAACAGGATAGCCGCCACTTTCCGGTTGGGTATTCCCAGATAACCGAGGGCCAGAGCGGTCGGGGCTCCTACAACGAGGAGTGAAACACTGCCAGCACCAGTTAGAGCTCCGGGTATCAGGATGATGAACATCAGGAGAAGCAAGGCTATAATGCGCAGGTTATAGAAATATTTGATCGTGACCCGGACGACATAGTTCACGCCGCCGGATTCATTGACGATGGCCATGAAAATGGTGGCCGTGGAAAATACGAGGATGACATCCAGGTAGGTGAAGGATCCCTCGACAAGATGGCGGGCCAACTGACCGATAGGAGGCGTGTGGACAAAAACCCCGGCAACACCTCCGGCTACGGCGGCCGCAAGCATGCTGATCTCGACAGATAACTTGTTCGCTTTGGCCAGAGCATAGGCCGCAATCATGACGACCAGGATGATTCCGATTTGCAATTGCATTTTGTATGCAGCAATTTTATATTTGCCGTTCCACATTAGTCAAGAAAAAAGCGAGAATAAAATGCGACCTTCTCCAGTCGACCATTTAAGAGCATTGTTGACCTTAGGATAACCATATGATAAAAAATATCAAAGCCTTGGAAAGGAGAATACCTTGAGAAAATTCTACATTCTTTTTTTGACATCACTTCTTTTTGCAACTCTCAGCTTGACTGCTGGAAAAATCCGCCCGGTCAGCACCTATTCCATTGTCGCTTATGACAGGGAAACAGGACAACTGGGTGTGGCGGTCCAGTCCCACTGGTTCTCGGTTGGCCCTATTGTGCCGTGGGTGGAGTCCGGCATCGGAGCCATCGCAACCCAGTCATTTGTCGAAGTTTCTTATGGCCCCTTAGGCTTGGCGCTTTTGAAGGCTGGGAAAAGCCCTGAAGATGCCATTAAAGCTCTTGTCGCTGCCGATAAAAACCAAGATGTCCGTCAGGTTGCCATGGTGGATGCGCAAGGCCGAGCAGTCGCTCATACAGGGAAAAACTGCATTCCCGAAGCCGGACATTATATCGGAGATGGATTCACCTGCCAGGCAAACCTGATGCTTAAAAATACGGTTTGGGACGCCATGGCCAACGCTTTTCTGAAAACGAAAGGCGAACTTGCCGATAGACTGGTTGCAGCCCTCGAGGCGGCTGAAGCTGAAGGGGGAGACATCAGGGGAAAACAGTCGGCTGCCCTTATTGTTGTCAGAGGAAAAAGCACCGGGGTGGTTTGGAAAGACCGGCTATTCGACCTGAGGATCGAGGATCACCCTACACCTGTACAGGAACTCAAACGGCTCCTCAGACTCAACAAAGCCTATAACCACATGAACCTTGGAGATGAATACCTGACAGAAGACAAAATTGAGGAAGCCATGAAGGCCTACACAAAAGCTATGGAGATGTATCCCAACAACGCCGAAATGATCTTTTGGCCGGCCGTAACCCTCGCAGCCTCGGGTAATGTCGAAAAGAGCCTCCCTCTATTCAAAAAAGTTTTTTCGATGGACAAAAATTGGGCTATCCTTTTGCCGAGACTTCCCAAGGTTGGTCAACTTCCGGATGACTCGGTCCTCGTCCAAAAAATCCTTTCAATGGCTCCGAAAAAAAAGGAATAATCTGGGTGTGTTTGACAATCATGAAGATCGGGCTGAGATCGCCTCAGATTTTTTGCCGCTCGAAATCGATGATGTAGAGAAGCTCATGAAGGAAGAAGGGCTTTTGCAAAGATATGCACGAATCAAGTGATAGGAATAGTGTTCGGAATTCTGATAAATTGAAGAATGACTTTTCAGTGATAGAGAGACAATGAAAAGAATAAAAATAATTCTGATTCTCCTTCTCATCCCTCTGGTCAATCCTCTCTTTGCTCAAGAAATCCCCTATCATGAATCAGGAACAAAATTTGATTTACGCATTTTTCACCTTGAAGATCAGGACCATGATTTTGATGTCCTTCATTATAAGTTTGAATGGAAATTCGATTTTGATTCCCAACGTATCCAAGGTAAAGCCGCTATTGAAATGTTATGCCTTGCCACCATAAATAAGATAACTCTTCATTTGGCCAACACCATGAACGTGACTCGAATCACTCAGGACCAAATTCCTCTCGTTTTCACTCATCAGGAGGATCTCCTTGATATTTATCCGGTTCAAACCTTAAATCCTGAAGATGAATTCACGGTGATCATCTCATATAATGGCTTCCCTCAATCAGGGCTCAATTTTTCTTACCATCAAGAAGATCCGATAATCTGGAGCTTGGATGAACCCATCGGTGCTCGAGAGTGGTTTCCCTGTTACGACATCCCTTCAGATAAAGCAACGGTTGAGATGCACTTCACAATGACTGACAGCATGATCGTTGCCTCGAATGGTGACCTGATCGATGTCATATCCAACCCAGATAAAACCAAAACCTATAT
>DAOVBT010000037.1 GCA_030670375.1 Candidatus Aminicenantota bacterium
TGTGGCCTTGACCTTATTGCCCAGCGTGTCTTCTCCGTAAAAATCGATCCGAGCTGTGGTTTTGAGTTCCCCTTCTCCTCGGCCTGTTGCCAGGTTTACCAGCGGAGGTTCGAGCTTTGATACGGCTCTAACGACAACAAAACTGACATCTGTTTGTGAATCGACCTGAACCCTAGCGGAAAGAGAGCCGTCGAACGAGTAGGGAACATCGACACCCTCCTGGTTTTTCCCATCCGACCGGCTGTAGGTTACGACATAGTGCGTGACAAATATGTCGAAGTATTGGGATGTGCCGAGCCAGGGTTCGGGGTCCAGAGACTGGGCTGCGAATGTGACATTGGCCGCATCAGCGGCAACAGTCGAGGAGCCTGTATCTGGGGTGACCGCAATAACATCGGATTGGAGAAAGTCGACTTCGTTGTCTTCGATGTCTGTACCCATAATCCGAACAATGAAAAGAACGCTGTCTGACCTGGAATCATCCGCGATCGGATTACAAGAGAACAGAAGGAAAATGGCGGGAGCAATAACCAATATTTTTAGCCAAATTTTCATTTTTTTCATTTTTCCCCTCTTATCTGAGAATTCTGGGAGTTATAAAAATAAGCAACTCTCGAGTTTGTTTCGTACGTGCAAACGATTTGAATAGGTTTCCTATTATCGGAATTTTATGGAAGAATGGAACCCTATCTCGTGTTATCGAGTCCTCTGTCCGGTAGATGCCTCCGATCACCGTCGTACCGCCATCCGGGATCATGACTGTCGTGGTTGCACTCTGGGTGATTATCGGAGGTATGCCATTGACCAGGTTGGCAAAGTCAGCTGCGTTGTTCTGGAGCTCTAGCTGCATGATGATCGTGCCCTCTGCTGTAATCTGAGGGGTTGCTCTTAACTCAAGAGCAGCATTCATATACCGTGTTGTGACTGTGAAGTTGGCGACAGTTTGGACCGGGATTTGTCTTCCCTGTATGATGTGGGCCTGTTGGTTATTCTGGGTGGTAACAGAGGGGCTTGAGATGATTCGGCCCTCTCCTGAAGTCTCGAGAGCAGATATGGCCAAGTCTATCCTGAAAGTATCCAGAACGTTGGCGAATGATACACCCACAGCAGTCGAGAACGCGGGAGCCGGGAGATTGATGGCATATCCGCCTAATGGGCCTCCGATTCCTTTGGTTACGATACCTTGTGGGATCATGGCACCGTCGAAAAGCATTTTATGCGGAAACTCCAGAGAAGTTTGATTGCCATAAAAAGGATCGACGATTCCTCGAGCTCCCCACTGTATCCCAAGATTTCGGATGAATGTGCTTGTCGCTTCTACGATTCGGGCTTCGATGGCAACTTGAGGCGTGGGAGTGTCGAACACGTCGAGAAGTCTTTCGATCAGCTCGATCCTGTCGCTGACGTCGGTTATGACCATGGTGTTTGTCCGCTCATCCACGATGATTTCGCCTCTTTCCGATATTTTGCTCTGCAGAAGACCTTCGACATCTGCAGCTCTCGAGTAAGAGAGAGTGTACGATTTGGTCACCCGCGGACCTGCCAGTTCTTTGCTTTCTTCGAGCTTTTGCTCTTCTTCCCTCTCGCGTGTCAGTGTTTGGACAGGTGCGATCCTGAGAATATTGCCCTCCAGAATCCTGCCCATTTTGTTCTGCTTGAGGATAAGATCCAGTGCCTGATCCCAGGGAACATCGATGAGATTACAGGAAACAACTCCTCTCACTTCGGGATCATGTGCGACGTTCAGGCCTGCAAATTCGCCCAGGTAATTGATGACGTCCCTCAGATCTGCATCTTTAAATTTTAAAGTGATAACTTCTCCCCGGTATTTTTGTTGTTTCTGAGAGATGGTTTGCGGTTCGAATTGTTGGGCCTCTTCTTGAGGAAAGGAAGACCCGTTTTTTTCTGGACGAAGTCTTTTCGGCATTTCGATTTTTTCTTCGGATATCACAGGCTTCGGCGGGGATTTTTTTTCGACAGGAGGATTGAGCTCTTTTTTGGGTTCAGATTTTTCCACTACCGGGGGGGAAGGTTTTATCTCCGCTGGTGCCACTTGTGACAATCTTTCTTTATAAAAAGATATAGTCAGGTTGTTGTTTGCGGTATCCATGGAGTAAAACGTGGGTTCTGTGAGATCGAAGACCATTCTTGTGATGGTGTGAGGATTGGAGATTTGGAACTGAGCCGCTCTGACTTTTTTAACACCGAGCTGATTGATAGTGTGAACGGATTGCGATGAGGAAAAGTATGTGTTGTACAGGTCGACGACAAGCCGGAGCGGTTTATCCAAAACAAAAACATTGGAAATGGCTTCATGACTGAGTATCGCCCTGACGTCCACTCTATCCTTTTTGTCGGCGACGCTGATATTTGTCAGGTATCCTACTTGGCCTGATGCCTTTTCCAGTTTCGATTTTACATCTGGATCAAACGCGTATTTTCCAGGAGTTTTCTGGATCTGGTTCAGTTCGACGATGGTGTTGTTGTCCTCGGTTTTTATCTGATAAGGAACGCGTTCTTTCAGGTCGATATAGAGACGGAATTTGTCGGCGTCGATTCTCTGTATCTTTATATCTTGGATTAACGGGGTTGTGTGGGTTGCTATTTTGGGTGTGACATTTGTAGATACATTGTCGAAATCGACAAAAATAGTGGCGGGACGATCGGTTGCATAGCTGGAGCCAACAAGAGCTAGAGGAGAATTGGATTCGAGAACGATCCTCGTGTTTGGCTGTCCAGGCATGACAGATATGTTACTTATATTGCCTAAGGGTTCTTTGTTGCTTGCAAATCCGCTGACCAAAGTGAGGGCACATATGATGACCAGGATTTGCAGATATTTTTTCGTTTTCATGTTATCACTCCTCTAGCTTGATTTCTTTTACGATATCTTTTGGACTTGTTAAAGGGATGCCCCTTTCTTTTGTTTTTCGGAAAATGACTTGTGAATCATTGACATTCAGGACAAAACCATCGAGGAAATTATCCCCGGTTTTGATGTAGTAAGGCCATCCTTGAGCATCATTGATAATCGCAGTCAATTTTTCTCTGTGCTTAACAATTCCAATAAGAATAGCATCCTCGATGGCCAACTGTTGGAGCCCCCTGGTTTTGTCCTTATCTCTCAGATCTTGCCCGGCGAGAAGATCTCTGAATGGATCTCTTCTTCCTTCGGGATTATACGTGGGTCCTCGAGGCTTGATCTGAATCCGTGTATCAAGCTGTGTGCCTTGATCGACATCCTGAGCGGAAAGAGGGAGAGTACCAAGACAAATGACGCCTGCCACAAACAATACAAATATTCTTTTCTTCATCTCAGTTCCCCCTATTTTGTTGATTCTCTGTTTCTTCTGTCTTTTTTTCCTCCCGGTAAATGTATGTTTTTACATTCCACTCGGCAGAAATGGTCGAAGCATCAGTCTGAGTTTTCAAGGCTTTGATCGAAAAATCTTCAACATTGAACAGGCGTTGAAAAGCGTTCAGTCGGTCGAAAAATATGACGAGATTATGATAATCCCCAGTTATGGCGACTGAAATGGGCTGTTCTGCGTAGAACTCCTTGATAATCTCTGGATTTTGGTTAAATTTGGTGATGTTTAAACGGGTGTCGTAAGCGAGTTGTTGCATTTGCTTCAAGATGCTGCTAATCTCTTCCTTTTTAGGGATGATAGCCTCGAGCTTGCTGAGCGTGACTTTCATCTGTTCGAGCTCGGCTTCGATTTTATCCAGTTCTTCCTTTTTTATCTTGAGATGGACCACTTCTGCTTCTACTTCTATTCTTTCATCTCTGATGTTTTGAAGTTCCTCATCCTTGGGATTATAGTAAACAAAATAAAAAAGGCCCAGAATGATAATGGCTATGAGGACATATGCGAACCAAGGCCAATCTCTCATTTTTGTTCCCCTTGTTTGGCTTCTTCTGATGAATCTATACTCAAAGGCAAGTCATATATTGCCGTGAGAGAAAACTCTAAATACGGGCTGCCTGATTGTTGACTTCTTTGATTGATGGATTCGATTTTCACATTGCTCAGATGTGGGCTGTTTTCCAGATTATAGACGTAGTCTGCGATAAGGTTGTTGGAAAGAGCCCTCCCCTTTATCGTGATTTCTTGTGCTTCGTAACTCGTTTCGGTTAGCCAAACCCACCCTGGTATGTTTTTGCTCAGTTCATCCATCGTTCTTACGGCAATCTCTTGGCGAGCCTTCAAATCATTGATCAGATTGATCTTTCTCGTAAGGGTGCTCTTCTGTTCTTCCAACTTCTCCAGGGCAACCAAGACGTACTGGAGCTGTTTCTTTTCTTCTTGAGCTACGCTCAGGAGATCTCTTTCGGTTTTGATGGCTTTATCCTGCAAGAAATACAGGAATGCGACAGCACCGATAGCAAGGAGTATGAGTAGGCTAGCAATCGGTGTTTTTCTTTTCTCCTTTATTTCTGGAGCTAGCCCAAAAGATTCCTCTCTTATCTCTTTTTTTTCGGGTTTTAATAAGTTTATTCTAATCATTGTTTACTTTTCCAACTTTCTTGTGGCGAGTCCTGTGGCCACTCCAAAAAGGGCAGCCATCTCTTCAAAATAGATGGAGTCGAATTTTTTCTCGTCGTAATAGATTCGTCGGAAAGGATTGAAGAGCTCTGTGCGCATGTTAAACTTCTGCTCGAATTTAGCGGCAAGATCTTTGAGTTTGGACAGACCCCCGCTAAGAAAAATGGCTTCGATTTTTCTCTCGGCCTTTTCTCCAGCTTCGTAAAAGGAAAACGTTTTTTCAATTTCTTCAAGGATGTTCTGAATGTTCATGTTCAGGATTGCCTCGTATTTTTCGGGTTCTACGTTTTTCACAGGGAGACCTTTGAGCAGCTTTTCCGCATCGTCAAAGCTGATCCCAAGATCCTTGCTGATGTTTTCTGTGAAGAAGGATCCTCCCAGCGAAAGGTCACGGAAGAGTTGGGGGATGCTTTTTTCGATGATGATAACATTGGTGATGTTCGCGCCGAGGTTGATGATGGCAATTGTTTTTTCTTTGCTGAGTTCCGGATAGTTCACATCCAGTGCATTTTGTAGAGCAAAAACATCGACTTCGATTGCTTCGAGATTCTTACGTGCTTGATTGACGACGTTGCTGTAGTTGGCGATTTTATCCTTTTTCGCCGCCACAAGAAGTATATCGAGATTTTTGTCCTCTGAATACTCAGAGGATTTTAAAATGGCGTAATCGACGTTTGTTTCCTCATAAGGGTATGGAATGTTGTGTTTGGCTTCCCAGATGATGGATTCGGCCAATTCTTCTGTATCCATAGAGGGCAGGGAAATCTTTTTGATAATGACGGAATTTCCCGATACAGAGATCACGACATTCTTGTTGGTGATCTTGTTTTCGTCGAAAATCATCCTGATGGTCTCCACAACGGCAGCCGAGTCGATAATCGTTCCTTCGACAATGGCATCGTGAGGAAGAAGCTCGTATCCGATTTTTTTCACTTCATAGAGTTCTTCTGTGCCTTTTTTCTTTGATTTAAGCTCGACTGCTTTAATGGAATAGGAACCGATGTCCAATCCGATAAAAGCTTTTTCTCGACTGAATCCCAACATTTTCTTTTCCTTTTATATTAAATTTGTTTTTGGGGTTGTCTTGTACTTGTCTCGCAATTTATCCTCGACTTCCCCAGGAACGAGGCCTTCAAGACATCCTCCCAGCATGCTGACTTCTTTGACAAGTCTCGAGCTAAGGAAGGAATAATTGAGACTGGGCATCATGAACAATGTTTCGATTTCCGGATCAAGTTTTCTGTTCATCAGTGCCATCTGAAATTCATACTCAAAGTCAGAGATTGCTCTTAAGCCTCTAATGATCATTTTGGACTCATTTGTTTTTGCAAAATCAACCAGAAGTCCGTGAAAGGATTCTACTTCGACGTTTTCATTCTCTGCAAATATCTCCTGGATCATTGCCACCCTTTCTTTAGTCGAAAAAAGAGACTTCTTTTTGGGATTTTCAAGGACAGAAACCAATATCTGGTCGAAAATCTCGAGTCCTCTTCGGATAATATCGACATGTCCATTGGTTATCGGATCGAACGAGCCAGGATATACTGCCTTCTTAATCATGTATGCACAATGAACTCTTTCACCTGAGTTGTTTAATTTAGTATCAAAAATATTTTGCTTTGTCAATTAAATCTCATCCGAATCTGTAATATTTTTTCTATTCTGTACAAGCAGGTATCTCTTTATTCCTTCTCATTCATTTTATTCAATTCATTTTTTACGTCAATCACCGAAAAGGAGGATATTCAGGGGGATATTTTTCAAACATTTCTCACCCCTAAGGGTTAGGACGTTTGTGTGTGCCTTTTTGTCCCATAGTTCTCAGAAATCGCCTTTATCGATAAAAAATGGGCTCTGGATTATCCGAGCTAGTGAATTCCTAGGAATATTTGTTTATAATAGATATGATGTAAAAGATCAAAAAAGAACATCAAGAGGGATCGAATGAAAATATCAAATACCCCAGCCTTTCTTTTTCTTTTCCTTATCCCGTTTATCTTCCTTTTTTCTAAGGAGACTCAGGAAGAGACTTATGCCAAGGTGAGAAAATACATGGTAGCAAATCAACTTGCCTCTCGTGATATATCGGACGGAAAAGTCCTGGAAGTGATGGAAAAGGTTCCGCGTCATCTGTTTGTCAAGCCCAATTACCGAAGCTTGGCTTATGCGGACCGCCCCTTGCCGATAGATGAAGGGCAGACGATTTCCCAGCCGTACATCGTGGCTTTGATGACCCAACATCTTCGTTTGAAGCCGGGAGACAGGGTGTTGGAGATCGGCACAGGATCAGGTTATCAAGCGGCGGTGTTGACTTATTTCACCGATGAGGTCTATTCGATCGAGATCCGGGAGAACTTGGCCAAGAAGGCGTCGGAAACGTTGAGGCACTTGAACTACGATCAAGTCCAGGTCAAATGGGCCGATGGTTATTTTGGCTGGGAAAAGTTTGCTCCGTTTGATGCGATAATCGTGACTTGTGCCGCCAACCATATCCCTCCTCCGCTTTTAGAGCAACTCAAGGAAGGCGGGAGATTGATTATTCCCGTAGGGAGCACCTTATACTACCAAACCCTGACTCTTATAACCAAAATAAACGGTAAACCCAACGTCCAGCATATTTCAGGCGTCACGTTTGTTCCGATGACGGGCAAAGCCCAGGAAAAAAGGCGCGATCAGATAGCCGATGGCTGCCAGCATTAAAACGCAATTGTATCCTCCCCAAAAAGCGATCATTAAGGCTGCTATGGAATTCACGACGGAGGAGAAGGCATTTGTCGCCCATGCCCAAGGGATTATTCGCCTCTCCGTTTGTTCCAACAGCCGAATTCCGGTCGGGAAAGGGAATCCCATCATAAAACCCAAGGGGAAAATCAGGGCAAAAGTGAAAAACATCTTTGGCAACAGCTCTGATCCGATGAACATCTTAAAAAGCAACGGGGATACAAAACTATAAATCAGGATCAAAATGGCTGAGAGCAAAAGGGGAAAGATGACATTCCTTTTAGGATTTTGTCCGAGGAGTTTTTTCGACAGAAGGCTGCCAATCCCAGAGGAAAAAAGCAGGGCAAAAATAATGAGCGCTATGGAATACAAGGGGTGTCCGAGAAACAGGATAAATTTTTGTATCAGGGTAATCTCGACGAACATGAAACTCATCCCGATCAAACCGAAATACAGGAAAATTTTTCTTAATTCGGGATTCTTGGTGCGGGTTCTGTTCCGTTGGAGAAGAACCGGAAGGAGGATCAGGACAAAAGCCACCCCTATGGCTTGAACAAAAAGCAGAGGGACGAGAAATTCTCCTTGTAAAAATGGCAGCCATTTTTGATTCATCGTGGTGAATGTGGCTCTGATTTTGCCTAGTTTGAAAAAGTTCGCGAAAAATGGGCGGTTGTCCGAGACCGGTTTCACTCGGAAAAGATATTCTTCGTAGAATCTTCTGGAATCGCTGAATGACAGAAGCTGGCGTGTTATGTTGTGGTAAATAGGCTCCTCATAACGATTATGGATGTTTGCTTCTTCGGGTTTAATACCTGGATAATACACAAGATCGAAAAGACATTTTTCACAGAATTCTTTGAGAGCCTTTATATCTTGTGTCGTGTATGGACTTTTTTTAACAAAAAAGCTGATTGTTCCCCAGCTTCTGAGAACAATAAGATGGTGCTCGGGAAAATCGGTTATTTGACGCAGGGCTTCTATCCAAGTGGCCAGGAGCCGGATTTCTTGACGGGGAGGAGGAAGAAGATACAGGGTCATGCTGGCTATCCCATCATCGGATAGCCGGCTCACAGCATCCTGGAATGATTCTTGCGTGTACAGGTAATTTTCCCCAATACCGAACTGGCCTGTTCCAGCAGACCCGAAAACATCGGCAAGGGAAAAAACGACCAGATCAAAATATTCCTTTTCCTTTATCAAGGCTGATCGACTGTTAGAGGATACAGCGTGAACGTTTTTCCTCTGGTAGATCTGGCCGGAAAAATCCGCAAGATCCCGGTCGAGGATGTTATTGATTAAAGGATTATTTTCGATGACCTTGATTCGTGAAGCACTGTAATGGAGGGCAGCTAAGACGTCTAATCCGCCTTTGGGTTCGAGGACGAGAACACGAGGTCGATCCAGAACATAATACGGAAGGGAAGAGGGAAGATAGGATAGGAACATGAAGGAGGGATCATCGGGTTCTTCCATATGCGTGATGGCGTTGAGTTCTCCCCCGTCAACCAACAGGCCGAGCTGGTTGGGGAGACTTTGACTGTACAGGAGACTCAAACCAGGGGCATACCTCACGGCAGGAGAATCGATGATATCCACTCGTGAAATGGCGTTCCATTTAGTGAAAAGCTGTCTGGCTTCCGGATACCGCAGGGAAATGGGCATGGCCTTAAAATCAGAAATGTGAAAGGCAAGCCAGGATGGTCCTGCAACAATAAGACCGATTCCTGCTGCCAGAAGCAAATAGATAAGGAGTTTGAATCCCGGTGGCTTTTTCGGGCTGAAAAGCCAAGCCGCAATTAAGGCTAATATGGTGAGAATAGGAAAGACGCCCTTATCTCCCTTGGGAAGAAAGATGAAAATGGCAAGAACGCTGCCCGTCCCCGCTCCGAGCAGATCAAAGAAATACAGCGTGTTGGCCATGCTTGCAGCTCTGGTGATCGCAAAGGAAAGGATGACTCCTGCAAAAAGGAAAGGGATACTCAATACAACATAGTAGAGAAATATGAGGAAGATTTGTGTGGTGTCCCAAGACAGCTTGATGAAGTCGAACGGGACAGCATTACAGATAAGGAAGCTCGCAAAAATGGTCAAAGAAAACAGAATAGCCGAGGATGACAGGAATTTTTCCTCATCCGCATCGAACAATTTTTGGAAAAGAGATAAAAAAGAACCAGCCGATCCGTAACCGAGAAAAGCGATGCTGATCACAAGAAAAGCAAAGTGGTATTGCTGCGAAACAGAAAAAAATCGAGTGAGAGATATCTGAAGGCAAAGTGTCGTCGTAGATGTAAAAAAGATTCCGGCCAAAAAGCGAATTTTCATCTCTGGGTAATCCAGACAAGATTTCAATCTTGAATATATAATAGGAAGCGGAAAATTTCAAACTCTGCTGGTTGGAAGTAAACATCTCTATTCCGTGATACCCAAAAGCTTTATTTCGGCTTTTAGGAATGGTTTTGCTCCCGTGAAGATTTTTTACGCCATTCCCTCACCGCCCTTCTCGGCGGCTCTGAACTCCGCTCGCTAACTCCTTATCTCGACAACCATAGCTTCTGTTCCCGTGCTTGTCTGGATCTCTATTCATTTTGCAAAGTCGTGCTCAATACAGCATCGCCGTCTGACTGCCAGACTGTGTAACAATTAAGAAAAATGAGAAATTCAATAAAAATAATCCCATTTGATTCCAAAAAATGGGTAATATTGAATAAGCATGTGCCCTTTTTCCCATTTTAAAAAATAAAAATAATTATGACACAAGTCTGTGCGTCAGATTCCCTCGAAGAACGGGTTGTAATGGCTAAATCTTCAATGGTCGCTTCAACCATCCCCAAATGCCCAATTTATCATGGAAATAGAGATGCTTACTTTCTGTGTTTGTGATTTGAATTTTTTAGTGATTAATGCTATAAATTTTTGCGGAGAGTTGAATTGAAAAAACCGAC
>DAOVBT010000420.1 GCA_030670375.1 Candidatus Aminicenantota bacterium
AAGATTTATAAGGAAACAAAAGGGAGAATCCCGATTGTTATTGTGACCGGTTTGTATAAAGGCACTCAGTATAAAAATGAAGCTATGCGATCTTTTGGCGCTGCCGATTATTTCGAAAAACCGTTCGACAATGAAAAGCTCGTTAAGTCTGTTTTAAACTTGCTTCACGACGAGATGGACATCCAAGAGGATCTCCCGGACCCAGAATCGGTCCTTAAACTTCTCTCGGATGATGATGAAAGCAAGGATTCCTAATCTTAAAAATCAGTAAGTTTTGATGTTGACAAGGCTTGACATCCGTCTAAAATAGGTTTATTCCAAGATACAGGAACAGGAATTACGATGACCGGAATATGGACCCGATGTAACAACTGCCGGCGAATTCTCTACAAGCAAGACATCCTGGACAATCTTTTTATCTGCCCGGAGTGCAATTTCCATTTTCGGCTTTCAGCCATAGACAGGCTCAACATGCTTTTTGACCTTGGGCAGTATGAGCTGATAGATCAAGATATTTTTCCCGAGGATCCGCTTGGTTTCAAAGACACCAAATCCTATGCCGTCCGGCTGAAAGAAAACATAAAAAAAACCGGTCTTTCCGATGCGGTCTTGAATGCGGTCGGCACAATGGACGGGATCAGGATCATCATGAGCGCCATGGAGTTCGCCTTTATGGGAGGGAGCATGGGATCGGTCGTGGGAGAGAAAATCACCCGGGCTTTCGAAAGAGCGCTCGAGGAAAACATCCCCGCTGTCGTGATCTCCAGCTCCGGAGGAGCACGGATGCAGGAGGGAATCCTATCTCTGATGCAGCTGATGAAAACCAGTTCGGCCATCGCAAACCTGGATAAGGGCGGTATCCCCTACATCTCGGTCCTAACCGATC
Organism: Candidatus Aminicenantota bacterium; assembly: GCA_030670375.1. Classification (GTDB taxonomy): domain Bacteria; phylum Acidobacteriota; class Aminicenantia; order Aminicenantales; family Aminicenantaceae. The sequence continues at coordinate 887 of DAOVBT010000420.1, forward strand.
CCACAACGGGTGGAGTGACGGCCAGCTATGCCATGTTGGGGGATATCAACATTGCCGAGCCCAATTCGCTGATCGGATTTGCCGGGCCTCGGGTTATCGAGCAAACGATCAAAGAAAAGCTTCCCAAGGGATTCCAGCGTTCGGAGTTTCTCCTCCATCACGGCATGCTGGATGATGTTGTGGAACGGAGAAATCTGCGCTCTTACATCATTCGAGTCCTTCGTCTATTCCTAAACAAACCTCGTACAGAATGAATGAGCAGGAATGCAAGCGGTATCTGGAAAGAATCCAGAACCTGGGTATCAAATTCGGGCTGGATAATGTGCGGGAAATCCTTCGGGCCTTTCACGATCCTCACCGGAAATTCCCATCTGTGCTCGTGGCGGGATCCAACGGAAAAGGTTCGGTCTGCGCCTTCCTCACCCAAATCTTGAGTCTGCATGATTTTCGTGCGGGGTTGTTCACCTCTCCCCACCTGGTGGACGTTGAAGAGAGAATCCGCATCGGCGGAGAGCTTATTGCCAGGAGGACCTTTTGCAGGCTTCTCACCCGGCTCAGGAATAAGATCGAACAGCTTATATCCGCAAAAAGATTGTTGAATCCCCCCACCTATTTTGAGCATCTCTGCTGCTTGGCCTTCCTTTATTTTGCCGAACAACAAGTGGACATGGCCTTTCTTGAAGTGGGGATGGGTGGAAGGTTTGATGCCACAAACGTGGTCGACCCAAAAGTGTCTGTCATCACCACCATATCGGCAGAGCACCAGAAATTCTTGGGAGAAAGTTTGAGCCAGATTGCCTTTGAGAAATCAGGCATCATCAAACCCGGAGTCCCGGTGGTATGCGGAGTTCAAAAAAAGGATGCTTACGCAACCATAAAAAGCCGGGCAGAGGAACTTGGAGCGCCCTTTTATGGAATATTCGACAGAAAAAACAATTTTGTGAGACAAAAAACGAGCAGAGGATATGTTTTTACCTTTCGGATGAATGGGGAAACATACAGTTACGAACCTTCTCTCCCAGGGAAACATCAAGGCCTCAACGCCGCCATTGCTATTGCCGTTTCTCGGATCCTCGGCCAGAGATGGAAAAAGCTGGAGAAAGAGAAGATTATCCAAGGCATCCAAACGACCCGTTGGGAGGGACGGTTGGAATCCATCTCTCAGAAGCCTCTTGTGTTATTGGATGGGGCTCACAACGAGGAGGGTGCTGATGCTTTGAGGGACTACATAAGGGAGTTTGTTTCCTCTCCCGTTGTCCTCGTGTACGCATCCATGCGGGACAAAAAAATCGAGCGGATCGCTGATATCCTGTTTCCGCTGGCTAAGATTGTTATCTTAACAAGATTTCCGTATTATCGAGCATGCCCTCCTGAGGAACTGGCGGAAAAAGTTGCCTCCGGTGACAAAAGGCTACTCTGTGAGCCGGACGCTGAAAGGGCATTCCGGATGGCACAACAGCTGGCCGGACCCGACGGGATTGTCGTTGTAGCGGGTTCTCTTTTCTTAGTCGGAGAAATAAAAAAAATAATCCGAAATTCCGTTTCCGCATAAACTTTACAAATGCGTTCGGTTTTGGCATCCCCAGAGTTTCTGGAACTTTCGGGTGCTTGCTTTTTTATGTGAGTCATGTTAAATTTTTGCCTCGATTTATCGACAGTTTTTTTGGATATGACAGGTTATAATGCTTACTATTGATTTAAGTGTCATCGTCATCTTTGTGATCGTTTGGGTCCTGGTTCTTGTGCTCTCGAAGGTTTATTTTAAGCCCGTAAGCCGCGTCATGAGACAGAGGGA
>DAOVBT010000082.1 GCA_030670375.1 Candidatus Aminicenantota bacterium
CTATCAGTTATTATTACAATTCTGTTTTGTGGAACTCGCAGTTTCAAGGCCTGGAGTCCTCTCTGTTTCTGCTCACCTCTCGACTAGGGAGATTTTGGTTGCTCGATGTCCCCTTGATCGGATTGCTGCTCATCATGGTCCTATTGGGTTGGAAACACAAAAAATCATCTTTTTTTCTTCTTCCTCTCGCTGTGATGGGACTGACAACCATAACTGTCGAAATCATTATGCTCATCGCATTCCAAACCTTTTTTGGATATCTGTATCAAAAAGTCGCCCTGCTTTTTGCTTCTTTCATGGTTGGCCTTTTTTTGGGGGCTCTTCGAGGAAAAAAAAGAAAGAAAAAAGGATACCTGGAACTTCTCATCATTCAGTTTGGGTTCATCCTGCTCATATTCTTGCTGATCTTGTGGCTGAAAGCTCAACCCCCTGAAATTTTCTTTTTCCTGTACCTTGTATTTTTAGGTTATCTGGGAGGAGATTTGTTCATCGTGTCCAATTTTTTGTATTTGAAGGAGAAAAAAAATTATGGAGCCGGGTATGGACTGGATTTGCTGGGGTCCTTCTTAGGTGCATTGGCTGTCTCCTCGTTTCTCATCCCTCTTTTCGGATTGCCCCTTTTGACAAAGTATATTTTGTTGGTCAACTCCTTCTGTTTTCTGTTTTTATTGTGGGGACAAAAATCCCAATAATTCAGGCAAATATTCTTGACAGGTATAGCCAATTATGCTTTACTGTAATGTTTCTGTTTCTGTCTATAATACATAATAATAATTGTATGTTATGAGAATTACTTTACGCACGAGTCATCCAAATGCGCATTAATCTTTCTCGCAAAAAAATTAGGGATTCTTTCGTAGACAAGGTTCAGGAGCTTAGCGGACAAAATCTTCTCGCATGTTATCAATGTGGCAAATGTTCGGCTGGCTGTCCTGCCGTCGACGAGATGGACATTCTCCCGAATCAAATCATCCGTTTCGCACAACTGGGTCTCAAAGAGGAGCTTCTTGCTTCCAAGGCTATCTGGATCTGTGCCTCTTGTTTGACCTGCAATGCCCGCTGCCCAAAGGGAATCAATATTGCGGAAGTCATCGAAGCCTTGCGCCAGATCTTGCTACGCAACAGAAAAGACCATCTCAAGGTCGAAAAGCTGTCGGATAAGGAAAAAGAAGAGATTCCTCCCATCGCTCTTATCTGCAGCATGAGGAAATTCACTTCATAAGCATCTGCAATGACGGATAAACCCTATAATTCCAAAAACTTAAGGAATCATAATGAAAATATGCTATTACCCTGGCTGCACGCTAAAAAATCACGCAAAAAACTTTGAAGATTCAACGATATGCTCTCTGAATTCTATCGGGGTGGAAGTAGAAGAACTCAGTAGATGGAACTGTTGTGGGACCGTCTTTTCTCTAACCACGGATGATTTGATCCACCACATCGCCCCTATCCGCAACCTCATACGTGTCAAGGAAGCCAACTACAACAAAGTCATGACCGTCTGCGCCATGTGCTTCAACACCTTAAAAAGAGCGAATGAACGCATCAAGTCCGATCCCGAAAGCATGGACATACTGAATAACTTCATGGACAGGGAAGAAGTTCAGTATGAGGGAGATGTCCAGGTTTTTCATCTGTTGGAATTCTTGAAGGACGAGATAGGATTCGAAAATCTCGCGAAAAAAGTGGTCAAGCCGCTAAAAAAACTCAAAATAGCCAGCTACTATGGATGTCTTTTGGTCCGGCCGAAAGAAATCGGGTTCGACGACATGGAAAATCCGACCATCCTTGATGATCTTATGGAAATACTCGGGGCTGATTCTGTGGATTTCCCCTTCAAAACAGAGTGTTGTGGAGCCTACCAGACTGTCGACAAGCCGGAAATCATAGCTGATCGAACAAACCGGATTCTCACTTCTGCAAAGGACCGGGGCGCGCAAATGGTGGTTGTCAGTTGTCCCCTTTGTGCTTTCAATCTGGACCAAAGACAGAAACAGACGGTTGAAAAATACCCGGAATTCAAACATATCCCGGTGTTGTATTTCACACAAGCATTGGCCATTGCCCTTGGTTGCCCGGAAGAGACTCTAAGGTTCGACCTTAACTTTATAGATCCTAAACCAATCTTGAAGGAAAAAGGATTAATTTGAGGAAAAAATGGTTTATTTTGGCGATGTAAAACCAATCAAGGGCAAAATTCATATCAAAAAAGACCAATGTAAGGGATGTGCATTCTGTGTGGAATACTGTCCCAAAGACGTCCTCGAAATGTCCGAGGAGTTTAATGTCAAGGGTTATCATCCTCCTTTTGTGAAGGATGAGGACGCATGCTTGTACTGCCAGCTTTGCGAAACCATATGCCCTGAATTTGCCATATTTGTGACCATCAAAGAAGAGGAGGAAGAAGGTGAAAAAGGTGAAAGTAGACCCTAAGGGCGTTTTGACCGGTTCCCATTATATCGACGGAGACTACGCGATCGCAGAAGGAGGACTAGCTGCCGGATGCCGATTCTTTGCGGGTTATCCGATCACACCTTCCACAGAAACAGCCGAAAGATTTTCGGAAAGAATCCCCCACGTGGGAGGCGTGTTTATCCAGATGGAAGACGAGCTCGGTTCCATCGCGGCAATGATCGGTGCCGTATGGGGAGGTAAAAAAACCATGACCGTGACATCCGGCCCGGGTTTTTCTTTAATGATGGAGAACATCGGATTAGCCTGCATGATGGAAATCCCCCTGGTTATAGCCAATGTGCAGCGAGGCGGCCCTTCCACAGGCCTTCCCACCTTGACCGGTCAACAAGACATGATGCAGGCAAAATGGGGATCTCATGGCGATTATGAAATCATCGCTCTCTCCCCTGATTCTCCGCAGGAATGTTTTGACCTGACTATCGAAGCTTTTAATCTTTCCGAAACCTACCGTGTCCCTGTGTTTGTGATGACGGACGAGTGTGTCGGGCACATGCACGAAAAAGTGGTCATTCCCCCGGCTGAGGAGATAGAGGTTGTGGAAAGGAAGTGGTATGAGGGGCCAAAGGATAAATATTTGCCTTACAAGCTGGACAAAGATGGCATCCCCTTCATGGTCAAAGCCGGAGATGGCTACCGCTTTCACACAACAGGGTTGACCCGTGATGAACGCGGCTATCCTGTCATCAATGCGGAATGTCAGAGCGTTGTTGTTCCTCATTTGGTAGATAAGATTATAAATAACGCCGATAAAATAATCATGCTAGAAGAAGATGAAATAGACGGGGCCGAGATCGTCGTGATTTCTTATGGGATTACATCCCGAGTGGCCATCCGAGCAGTCCAACAAGCGAGAAAAGCGGGCATAAAGGTGGGAACTTTGAGATTGAAAACGGTATGGCCTTTTCCTGAAAAGAGAATCAAGCAACTGGCAAGAAAAATCAAGGCCTTCGTCGTTCCTGAAATCAACTATGGACAGATCGTGCTGGAAGTTGAACGATGCGCAGCAGGGAAAGCCCCTGCTTTCCATGTTCCTCACTGTGGCGGATGGGTACACGATCCCAATGATATTTTAAAGGTTATCAAGGAGGCAGCAAAATGAAAAAAGAAGATCGCCTCGAATCAAAAAATCCGATGGAAGGTTTCCTGCGAATGGATAGGATTCCTCACATCTGGTGTCCCGGTTGTGGAATCGGAACAGTTGTCACATCTTTTACAGAAGCTTTAAAGAAAAGCAAACTCGACCTTGATAAAGTTGCTGTCGTTTCTGGAATCGGATGCACAGGTCGAGTGGCAGGTTATGTCAAGCTGGACTCTTTCCACACCACACATGGCAGGGCTGTTCCGTTTGCCACGGGATTGAAGTTGGCGAATCCTGATCTTAAAGTCGTCGTTTTCAGCGGAGATGGAGATATCTTCGGCATTGGCGGAAATCACTTCATCCATGCGGCTAGAAGAAACATGGATATCTTGATTATTTGTGTCAACAATTTCAACTACGCCATGACCGGAGGCCAAGTCGCCGCAACGACCCCGATGGAAGCCAATGCTTCCACTGCGCCTTATGGAAATTTCGAGTTTGCTTTTAGCCTTCCCTATCTGGCAGAAGCAGCAGGGGCAACCTACGTGGCCAGATGGACCTCTCTCCATCTACGAAGAGTGACTAAATCCATCCAGGAAGCACTGGCCAAGCCCGGTTTTTCGCTCATCGAAGTCATCACCCCCTGTGTGACCCTGTATGCACGCAGGAATCGTCTGGGCGATGGATTGAATTTGCTGAAATATTATTATGACAAATCCGTTATAGAACATGGTGCCGACACACGAACACTGGACATCAGCTACCAAGGAAAATTGGTCGTCGGTAAATTCGTCGACAAAGAGAAGCCGACATTTCTGGACCGCATGAACGAGCACATGACCAAAATTTTAGGCGATAAATACGTCAAATATGGAGAATAAACGATGGCAGAAATAAGATTTTCTGGATTTGGAGGTCAAGGAATCATCCGCTGTGGTCTAATCACAGGTAAGGCCCTCTCGCTTTATGATAACAAGCATGCAACCATGACCCAAAGTTTTGGACCTGAAGCCCGAGGAAGCGCGTGCAGCTCTCAGCTGGTTGTGTCAAAAGACCGCGTGCTTTATCCCTACATCACAATACCGGAGATCCTTGTCTCGATGTCCCAGGAAGCCTACGACAAATATGAACCCGATCTGCTAGAGAATGGAATTCTGATTATCGATACAGACCTGGTCAAGCCTAAACCGGTCCGGGAAAAAATCCAAATGTTTGCCATTCCCTCTACCCGTTTTGCAGAAGAGCTGGGCAACCGCATTATCGCCAACCTCGTGATGCTGGGATTCTTCACGGCTGTGACCAAAATCGTTTCTCCTGAGGCTATGAAAAAAGCTCTTCCTGGAATGGTCCCGGGAAGATTTCTCGACCTCAACATCAAGGCATTTGATAGAGGGTACGATTATGGAGGGGAAGTTTTAAAAACGGCAAAACCTGCAAAAACGAAGAAAAAAACAGCGGCTAAGAAAAAAACCACCAAATCCAAAAAGTGAGGATCTGAGGAATAAAATGAAAAAAAAGACAGGAGTCTTTGTTTGCCATTGTGGTATAAACATCGCGGGAACAGTGGATGTCAAAAAAGTAGCGGAAGAACTAGCAAAACACCCTGGAGTCGATCTCTCGGAGGATTATGTCTACATGTGCTCAGACCCTGGCCAAAACATGGTCATCGAGGCCATCAAGGAGAAAAAATTGGACAACGTGGTCGTGGCATGCTGCTCTCCTACCCTGCACGAAACAACATTCCGGAATGCGGCCAAAGCAGCCGGTATCAATAACTTCCAGTGCGAGATCGCTAATATCCGCGAACAATGCAGCTGGGTCCACAAGGACATGAGCAAAGCCACTTTAAAAGCGACAAAAATCACGAAAAGCGCTGTGGAAAAGGTCCGTCAAAACGAATCCTTAGAACCGATAAGCATTCCTGTTACTAGAAGAGCTCTTGTCATCGGCGGTGGGATCGCCGGAATTCAAGCCGCTTTAGACATAGCCAACACGGGATACGAAGTCATTCTGGTGGAAAGGAATCCATCCGTCGGTGGGCACATGATTCAGCTCTCGGAAACCTTCCCTACTCTCGACTGCTCCCAGTGCATCCTGAGTCCCAAGATGGTGGAAGTGTCCAAGCATCCCAAAATAAAGCTGATGACCTACAGCGAAGTTCAAGAAATATCAGGGTATGTAGGAAATTTCAAGGCTAAAATCCTCCAAAAACCCTCCTATGTCGATCCTGATAAATGCACTCTGTGTGATGAATGCACAAAGGTCTGTCCGGTTGTCATGACTGATGAGTTTGATCTGGGTTTGACAGGACGCAAAGCCATCTATATCCCCTTCCCGCAGGCGATTCCAGCCACCTACACGCTCGATATTAGGGGCTGCCCCGGTCTCGTCCCGATCGCTTGTGGCAAATGTGCAGATGTCTGTGAACCGGAGGCTATCGACTATGACATGAAAGCAGAGATCATCGAAGAAGAAGTCGGTTCCATCATCGTCGCGACAGGTTATGACCTGTATGAAAAGGAGAATTTGTCCGAGTACGGATACGGAAAATACGCGGACGTCCTCGACGGCCTTCAGTTTGAAAGGCTGCTTTCGGCATCTGGACCTACCCAAGGAAAAATTTTGAGACCTTCCGATCACAAAGAGCCCAAAGAAGTGGTCTTCATCCAGTGTGCTGGTTCTCGAGATCCCGAACTTCATTGCGCCTACTGCTCGAAAATATGCTGCATGTACACAGCCAAACATGCCATGCTTTACAAACATCATGTGCACGACGGCCAAGCTTATATCTTCTACATCGATATCCGTTCGGGCGGAAAAGGCTACGAAGAATTTGTGCAAAGGACTGTGGAAGAGGATGGGGTGGTTTATCTAAGAGGAAAAGTCTCAAAAATATTCGAAGATAAAGGCAAAATAAAAGTCTGGGGTGTCGATACCCTTTTAGGAAAAAATATCGAAATAGATGCGGACATGGTCGTTTTGGCTACGGCCATGCGCCCTTCCGAAGGAGCTTCGGAGCTCGCTAAAAAACTAAAGATTGCTATGGACAAGGATGGATTTCTCGCGGAAGCCCATCCCAAACTCAGACCTGTGGAAAGCGTTACATCGGGACTGTTTCTGGCAGGAGCAGCCCAAGCACCCAAGGATATCCCTGAGGCTGTAGCCCAAGCAAGTGGAGCCGCAGCAAAGGCGATTACTATACTTTCTCAAGAAAGGCTTTTCCACTCTCCGACAGTGGCAAAAGTCACCCTCAACCTCTGTACAGGGTGCGGAATGTGTGTGGATGTGTGTCCGTACGATGCTCTGTCTTTAAAGGACGGCAAAGTCGAGGTAAACGAGGTTTTGTGCGAAGGGTGCGGGACATGTCAAGCGACCTGCCTAAGAGCCGCCATCAATGTGAAAAACACCACTCCTTCCCAGGTTCATGAAATGATCAGAGCAAGCCTCGGAGGCTGATAATGGCAGAAAATTTCGAACCAAGAATCATCGCTTTTTTATGCAAATGGTGTTCATCGGCAGGAAGCGATCTGGCTGGAGTATCCCGAATGCAATATCCCCCGAATGTCATTCCTATCACGGTTATGTGCTCGGGCAGTATTTCTCCGCTCTACATCTTTGATGCATTCAACAAAGGGGCAGACGGTGTTCTCGTTTCCGGTTGCCATCCAGGAGACTGTCATTACATCAAAGGCAATTATTATGCCAGGCGAAGGATTGCCCTCGTGAAAAAACTCTTAGAATTCATCGGGCTCGAGCCGGAACGTTTCCAGATGTCGTGGGTCTCTGCGGCGGAAGGAACAAAATATACACAAATCATCAGCGATTTCGTCGATGCACTTATACCTCTTGGCCCCCAAACCAAGCTCAGGAGAAATTTATAATGGTAAACGTTGAAGATCTCCGCAAAGAAGCCAAAAGGATTCTGAAAGAGGGAAAGGTAAAATATGTGATCGGCTACGAGAGGGGGCAAAACGGATTGATGCCCAAACCTGCCTTCATCAAAGATCCGGAAGATGTCGACAGATTGATCTGGGATTCCACATGTGTCCATAACCTCGTCAAATTTTTAGTGGATGAGAAAAAAAGAAAAGCCGGTGAGAAAAAACCGGATGAAAGGCCTGTTGGTATCGTTGTCAAAGGTTGCGACAGCCGGGCCATTGTGGTTCTTCTCCAAGAAAAAT
>DAOVBT010000257.1 GCA_030670375.1 Candidatus Aminicenantota bacterium
AAGAAGGCAGACGAGTGTTTTGAACTGGCAAAATTCTCGATGTCCTTCGCCAAAGAGAGCCTCTTTCCCAAATATCTGGATGTCGTGAATACCCTGGGTGTCATTAACACAGGATTTTTAGGAACGGTGACGGAAGATGGAGCTATGGACCTTTATGATGGCAAACTGAGAATGATGCAGGTCGACGGATCTTATGAAGAATTTGCAGCCGAGGATTACACCGATTATATCCGTGAGCACGTTGAACCTTGGTCTTATTTGAAGTTCCCCTACATGAAAAAAGCAGGCGAGTTCTCGATGGATCTGGATAATCCGAATGGGATATACCGGACCAACACACTGGCAAGGATGAATGTCTGTGACAAGATTCCTACTCCCTTAGCCCAAGCTGAGCTTGAAGAATTCAGAGAAAAATTCGGCCGGCCTGCCCAACCGCCACTGCTTTACCACTGGGCAAGGTTGATCGAGCTGCTGTACAACGCAGAAAATACGATTCGGCTCCTTGAAGATCCTGAGATCACAAGCACCGATATCAGAAAAAAAGTGGAACCCAGAGCCGCCAGAGGAATAGGTTGCGTAGAAGCCCCCAGAGGAACCCTGATCCATGACTACGAGACTGACGAAAATGGCCTCGTGACCAATGTCAACTTGATCGTCGGCACCACGCACAACAATGCCCCGATGAATATGTCCGTAAAAAAAGCAGCCAAAGATCTGATCAAAGACGGTAACTATAACGAGGAAATTCTGAATATGGTCGAGATGACGATTAGAGCTCATGATCCCTGTTTATCCTGCGCCACACACACATTGGATGGAAAGATTGGTGTAAAGGTCAATATCGTCGATGCTGAAGGAAATAATTTAGACACGTTTTCGAATATCTCAAGATAGCCCCGCTGCTGTTGAGACTTACTGAAAGTCTATTCATTCAGAACTGCATTTTTGCCGATAGTCGTCTATCTTGAAAAAGGAAGCGGATGCTTCGAGTTAGAAATGGAACAAGTCCCTGTCTATTGTCGAAAAGAGATCTTAATCGCAGGTGTAGGGAATATCCTTTTTGGTGATGACGGATTCGGACCTGAAGTCATCGATTATCTGGAAAATCACTATAACATTCCTGAAAATATTTGTTTAGCAGATGCAGGCACCGGTATAAGAAAAATTCTGTTTACCATTTCTTTAGGTGAGATTCGACCCAAAATTATCGTGATCATCGATGCTGTGGATAAAGGAAAAAAACCAGGCGAAATTTTTGATATCCCTCTTGATGAAATCCCCGAAGAAAAAATCGATGATTTTTCAATCCATCAAGTCCCCTCCTCCAATCTTTTAAAGGAATTGCAAGATTTCTGCAATGTGAAAGTGATCATAAAAGTTTGCCAAATCAAAGAAATCCCGGAAACGATTCAATCGGGATTATCTGATCCCCTAAAAAAGGCCGTCCCTTTGCTTGCAAAAAAGATAGCAGAAGAATATTTCTGACCGGTACTTCGCATTTTGTTGATTGACTTCTGGATACGTGAATAGTCAAGATATTTTTTTCAAGGGAAAAGTTAAAAAAAATCAATGCCTAGGAACACAACAATGACTTTAAAAGAAATCAAGGAACTCCTTAAGGCCGAAGTCATCACTGGAGAGGACAGTCTTGACGAAGAAATCACATTCGCTGGCGGATCTGACCTGATGAGTGACGTCCTGGCTTTTGGCAAACCCGGAATTCTCCTTCTAACAGGTTTATCCAATTCTCAATCTGTCCGGACGGCCAATATCATCGATGCCAAAGCCATTGTGTATGTTCGAGGTAAACAACCGGATGAAGAAGGAATCAAACTAGCCAAAGAACATGGTATTCCACTTCTTTCAACAAAGTTCATGATGTACGCCACATGTGGTCTTCTCTTCAGTCATGGTCTTCCGGGAGTAAGTGATCTTTCGTAAAGGAATGGTCATGAGCGACGAGTGCGTATTATCTCAAAAATTTAAAATCGAAGGTGGTAATTTTGGCAACGCTGGGAAGGCATCCACCAGCATTAAAGAAATTCTCAAGGAAATCGGCATCGATCCATCCATTGTCATCCGGGCATCCATCGCCATATACGAGGCAGAAATGAATGTCGTTATGTACGCAAAAAAAGGGATTATCACACTCAACATCACTCCCGAGGAATTGCATCTTAAGCTGGAAGACGAGGGTCAAGGAATTGCCGATATCTATCAAGCCATGAAGGAAGGATTCTCGACTGCCACAAATGAAATGCGGGAGATGGGATTCGGCGCAGGCATGGGACTTCCCAACATCAAAAAAAATGCCGACCGATTCGAAATCACCTCCATCCCTGGCAAAGGAACCACATTAGACATAATATTTTACTTGAATAAAACAGGAAACCAATGAGTCAATACTTTCACTCCATTCGGATCGATACGGAAAAGTGTGAAGGCCGGATGAAATGTTTACGGGTGTGTCCCACCCAAGCTATCAGAGTCAGAGATGGAAAGGCTGCGATCATCGAAGAAAAATGCATCGATTGTGGCGAATGTATCACAGTCTGTCCTCATGGTGCTATTGTCCCGCTGACAGATCCATTCGGAGAGCTTTCCAAATTCCGCTACACGGTTGCCATTCCTTCTCCTGCACTTTATGCCCAATTCGGGAGAGAAATTTTACCGGAGAAAATCCTTTCCGGGATCAAAAAACTGGGATTCGATAGTGCCTTTGACCTGGCTCTGACATGCGGAGAAGTCAGCTTTGCCATCCAGGAATACCTCCGCGACTACAAAGGCCCCAAGCCGCTTATATCCAATGCTTGTCCAACAGTAGTCCGTTTGATCCAAGTTAAATACCCTGAACTCATCGATCAAATCATTCCGATCGAACTGCCAAGAGAATTGGCTGGCCGAGAAATCAAAAAGAAATTATCCAAACAGCTTAAGATTGATGAAAAAGAAATAGGAGCGTTTTATCTCACGCCCTGCCCTGTGAAAATGATTTCCATAAAACAACCCGCAGAAAAAGGAAAATCATTCTTAGATGGTGCCATTTCCATCGCGGATGTCTACGGCCCCCTCCTCTCTGCTATGGAAGGCATCGAAAAGGGCAGCTACAGGAAAGCACTGGAAAGCATCTGTATTCTTGGGGTGGGTTGGGCCATGGTTGGCGGTATCTGCCGTACCTTGAGGCTAAAAAATTCCTTGGCTGTTTCAGGATTGCCTGAGATCATAAAAGTCTTCGATGACATCGAAAGAGGAAAACTCAGAAACATCGACTTTATCGAAGCTTATTCTTGCCTCCAGGGATGTGTCGGAGGCTCCTTGACAGTGGAGAACCTTTACACATCTTACAACAAGATTCTTAAATTGATCGAAACCTTGGAGTTTGAGCAAATAAAAGCCTGTCCGGACATCAGGGAAGTCAGGAAACTCTACAGCCAAAACTACTTTCTCATCAAAGGCAAATTTGAACCCCGCCCTCTCAAGCCTCTTGATACAGATTTGGCCAAAGCCATAAAAAAGAGAAAATTGAAAGAGGAAATATATGAATTACTGCGCAAAATTGACTGCGGCGTATGCGGGGCTCCCACATGCCTGGCTTTTGCTGAAGACGTCGTTAAAGGATATGCCGATCTGACAGACTGTATCTTTGATCTTCCCGACAATATGGAAGAACTCTCGAAAGAGCTGTCAGACCTCAGGTCTAATATTCATAAATCAAAAAAATAAAGAGGACTAAATAATGAAAATCAAAGAAATCATCGAAAAATTACAGCTCAAACCTCTTGCAGGTCAAGAGAATCTGGATGTGGACGTCACGGGTGGGTATACGAGTGACTTGTTAAGCGATGTGATTGCCAACAGTAAGGAAGGCAACCTCTGGATCACTCTACAAATCCACCAGAATATAATCGCTGTGGCTAGATTGAAAGACCTGGCTGGGATAATCATCGTGAACAATCGTGAGCCTGATGAAGATACTCTCAAAAAAGCAAATGAAGAAAACGTGCCCGTTCTTTGCTGTCAAGAAATGGCCTTTGAGATCTCAGGAAAATTGTATGAATTGATTAGTTAACCTGGATAATTCATGAATGATCCAGGCTAACTAATCATTTCATACAATTTTCCGGAGATCTCAAAAGACATTTCTTGACAGCAAAGGACGGGCCCGTTTTCTTCGTTTGCTTGTTTGAGGGTATTTTCCTCAGGCTCACGATTG
>DAOVBT010000290.1 GCA_030670375.1 Candidatus Aminicenantota bacterium
ATAAAAAATACTCCGGTAAATTCGTTCTGCGTGCTGGCTCGGATTTGCATCAGGCCCTCTCCATTAGGGCATTAAACGAAGGGGAAAGTCTAAACAATTTTGTCATCAAAACACTCAAAAAAGCAGTTTTTTTAGTGGGAATTAAATATCCCCCAGCCATTTGATCCACTTCAGGTCTTTTTTAACTCTGTTGTAGAGGTTGTTATCAGCTGTGACCAACTCAATTCCTTCTTCATCAGCCATAGCCAAGTAGCTCGCATCATACACAGTTAGATTGTAAGTTTCAGAAAAATGCATTATCCGAGGACAAAAAGGAGAAATATCTTTTTTCTCTATTTCCAGGCACAAAAATCCCTCAACCGCCATAATCGTCTTATCCTTCGGAATTCTTCCTCTTTTCCCGGCAATTTGCAACCCATTCAGCACCTCATACTCCAACAGCGACGGGGCGACTATTTCTAACTCAAAAAAAACATATTTATCTAGAAGTGCAAGTGCGGATTGACTGTATTCTTCGTCTGCAAGAAACCATTTGAGGACAACACTCGCATCTATAACGATTCGCTTCAAGTCTTTTTCTCTAGTTGTTTTTTGGACTCTTCAAATACTTCATCCGCGGTAACTTCTGATTTCAAGAAGGCCTCTCTTGCCTCCATTATCTTTCTATAACCTTCCAAACGTTTGGAATGTTTGTATTCCTCATAAGGAATGATCACGGCAACAGGCTTTCCCCTTTTTGTGACGATGAATTCCTTTTTGTCCTCAAGAGCATCCCGCAACAGGCTGCTGAATCTTTTTTTTCCCTCGGCAACACTTATTGTTGTGGGTTCCAGCTGTTTGTAAATTTTATTCCTTTTTTTGGTCATTTTATATGACCAATAATATAGTCATTTATGATTATTGTCAAGGGGATGTCATTACGACCTCCTGAAGGGAGTGAAATAATCTCAAAGAATAACAGTTCTCTAAATTTCTCCGTTATGCTATAACCTATAAGGGGAATGGAGGCGATTATGAAACACTTGCGTTTTCCAATAATCATTGGATTGGCCTTTCTATTTGCGCTTATTTCCTGTCAGATGCAGCCTGGTATAAGCCAGCTTTTGGTCGAAGAGGGCAATGCTGCCTCGGCTGACGGCATCCCTATTCATTACAAACTCTATGGAAAGGGGGAAGTATCACTGGTCTTTGTCCACGACTGGTGCACCAACATGAAATATTGGGAAGAACAAATTCCCTCCTTCGGTGTGAATTTCAAGGTTGTGACTCTTGATTTAGCCGGCCATGGGCAATCCGGAATCGGCCGGACAACCTGGACAATGGAAGCTTTCGGGCAGGATGTGGCCGCTGTTGTGGAAAAACTCGACCTCCAGAAAGTGGTCCTCATCGGCCACGGCATGGGAGGGCCTGTAATTCTGGAAGCGGCCAAGCTCATTAGGGACAGGGTTATCGGATTAGTGGGAGCAGATTCCTTTAATGACCTTTACATGAAAGGCATTGAAGAAAGCCAAATCCAGCTTGCCATGCAGCTCTATCAAGAAAATTACCAGGAACAAATAAGAGAACACGTCCGGCTGTCCTGGTTTTCTCCCAATTCCGACCATGACCAAATGAGCAAAATCATCCTCGACATGATAAAAGCGCCCAAAGAAGTGGTTTTGGGAGCCCTCGAAGAATTGCAACGGTACGACGCTACCGAATCCTTCAATCAAGTCCAGCTCGATGTGAGGGGTGTCCAAACGACCCATATGGACGTGTCCTACAATGTGACCCAAACCCATGCCAAATCCATCTGGGTAGAATATCTCGATGGATTGGGTCATTTCATCATGCTGGAGGATTCCCAGGCTTTCAACCGCCACCTTGCCAACTTCATCAACGAATTCGTCACCAGCACCTACTCTTACGAGAAATAGTTCAATCCTAAAAAAAGGGGACGGTTCTATTTTTCTCTTCTATTTTTTTCTAGAAGTTCGATATCAATCTTATCGGAAGGCCGATCCGACATTTTTTTATTCTTGATCAAGTCATCCAGGCCGATAAAGGTAACTCTTTCATAACCATAGTCGCCAGTCACTTTATTCTTCCAAATATCTTGAAACTGGAATCCTTCTAACTTGTTCAAGAGATCGATCCTCAAAGGCTCATACCCAAGCTGCAAGATGCTGCCCTCGCGCATCAGATCCTCGAGGGATACGGAGAGTTCCCCAAATCCGAACTCTTCCAGAACTTTTAGGATCTTTTGGGCATTATCTTTGCTGGGCTCGACAAGGATGTCGATGTCTTTTGTGTATCTGGGTTTCGCATAAAATGCGACAGCAAAAGCGCCGATGATGCAGTATTTGACGTTATGTTTGTTTAATAAGTTTAAGAACTCTTCGTAGTCTTTTTCCACCTTCATGGCTTTTATCCTTTTTCAGCTTCCAGAACTCTTCACGGAGGAATTGAACCGTCTCTAATCTTTCGGTCGGCGACAGGGATAAATAGTATGAGTCATCAAACTCCTGCGCCTCTGCAAATGAATTCGACTTATTTACCCAGATTTTCTTTTTCATAGGGACTGGTACTTTTATAAGTATTATATCCTATTACTGGCCCGATATGAAGATTAGAGATTAGGTTGCATTTTGTCTCATGAATTGATAATTTAGTGCCGATGAATCCGAGGGGAGGAACAGCATGAAATGTCCCAAATGCCAGGCCGATATTTTGGATGATTCCCAGTTCTGCAGCAAATGCGGAACACCCATCCATCCAGGAGACAATGCCTTTCTGTCCCACACAAGGACCATCCTCAGACCAATCGATGAATTGGTACCAGGTACCGAACTCGTAGGGAAGTACAAGATCATCGATGTGGTTGGAAAGGGAGGTATGGGCATTGTGTATAAGGCCGAGGATACAAAGCTCAAGCGAAATGTCGCGCTCAAGTTTTTGCCGCCGGAGTTGACAAAGGATAAAGAAGCCAAGGATCGCTTTTTAATCGAGGCCCAGGCTGCAGCCGCTCTATCCCACCCCAACATCTGCACCATCCATGAGATCAACGAGGAAGAAGGCAAGTCCTTCATCGCTATGGAGTATGTGGAGGGACTTAACCTGAAGGCCAAGATCGATAGAGGTCCGCTTAAAACAAAAGATGCTCTGGATATCGCTATTCAGGTGGCAGAAGGGATGGAGCAGGCCCACAAGAAAGGGATCGTCCATCGGGACATCAAAAGCGCCAACATCATGGTGACAGATGCGGGACAGGCCAAAATCATGGATTTTGGGTTGGCTAAGGTCAAAGGTGGGACACTGCTTACACGGGAAGGAACGACTCTTGGCACTGTGGCCTATATGTCTCCCGAGCAAGCCAGAGGCGAAGAAGTCGATCATCGCTCGGATATCTGGTCATTGGGCATAGTGATGTATGAAATGCTCAGCGGCCAACTCCCGTTCATGGGAGACCGCGAAGCCTCTATCCTCTACTCTGTCGTCCATGAAGAAGCAAAGCCTGTCACAGCCTGGAATCCCGATATCCCCTCCGAACTCCAGCAAATCATCAACCGTTCCTTGAAGAAAAAGCCGGAGTCGCGCTATCCATCAGCCGCTGATTTACTGAAAGATTTGCAGAAATATAAAGACAGCTTAAAAGCTGAGGAATTGGGTGCATTTTCATTCCGTTCATTTCTCCGCAAAATCCAAAAACCCATTGTTGCCGTTCCAGCGCTCATCATCATCGCTTTCATCGCCATAGCCGCCATCTGGTACTCTAACCACCAATCCAAAATCCGATATGCCCGCCAGGAACTCCTCCCCGAGATCGAACGAAGAATTAGTGAAATGAAACCAGGAATTGAAAATTATTATGATGCTTACAAGCTGATTCTTGAAGCTGAAAAAATTATTCCGGAAGAGCCAAAAC
>DAOVBT010000005.1 GCA_030670375.1 Candidatus Aminicenantota bacterium
ATGGTCTTGAAACTCCCTATCGGGGTCTCTTTGGCGCTTTCGGCTTTAGCCGGAGCGCTCTTAGGCGGCGAGGGCCTCGCCCTTCGCCATCTCGTCGAGGGATCTTTCGGATATTTTGATACCATCCTGATCATCCTATCAGCCATGATATTCATGAAAGTCCTCCAAGCTTCTGGTATTTTGGATTCCATCACAGCGGTTATGCTCAAAACCTTCTACAGAAAAAAGCTCCCCCTTTTGCTCACTGTTATGGCATTGATCATGTTCCCCGGGATGATCACAGGATCTTCCACTGCCGCCGTCCTCACCACAGGCGTTTTGGTAGCCCCGGTGTTGATACGACTGGGATTATCCAAAGTCAAGGCCGCAGCCCTTATCGCCATGGGAGCCATCCTTGGGATGATTGCCCCTCCGGTGAATATTTTGGTCATGATCATGGGGGCGGGAGTGGACATGCCCTATGTTGGCTTGTCCCTGCCTCTTTTGATCATCGCTGTGCCGTTGGCCTTTATCATTTCTCTCTGGCTGGGATACAAGGACATCAAGATTATCGGTTATGACGAAATGAAATCCATCCTTCCGGAATCTGTTTTTTCCCTGTATGGTCTCCGTCTTTACTTGCCTCTCGTTGTTGTCCTCGGCTTGATGTTGGGCCAGAGCTTTTGGGTTAAGATCATGCCGGATATCGGAATTCCTGCCATCTTCCTGTTGGGCAGTCTAGTCGGCCTATTCTGTGGCCGTCCATTCCATTTCATAAAAATCACACAGGAAGCCGTCAAAGAAGCTATGCCCATCCTCTCTATTCTGGTGGGCGTCGGCATGTTCATCCAAATCATGACCCTGACAGGGGGGAGAGGTTGGGCTGTTATTTCTTTTCTGTCCTTGCCTCCTGTGCTTTTGTATCTTGGGATAGGAATCAGCATGCCTCTGTTCGGTGCTGTATCGGCATATGGTTCCGCTTCCATCCTGGGCGTCCCGTTTATCCTTGCCCTGATCAACAAAAATGCCATCATCACGGCGTCGGCCCTTTCTGCCATAGCCGGGCTAGGGGACCTTATGCCGCCTACAGCATTGGCCGGTATGTTTGCGGCACAAGTCATCGGAGAAAAAAATTATTTCAAAGTCCTCCGTTTTTGTGTCGTCCCCGCCCTTTTCCTGCTATTCGCCGGAATAGGCGTTTTGCTTCTTGCGCCCATCCTAGATAAAATCATATGATACAGATTATCTATCACTTCATCGTTCTTTATTTGACCATACATCTCATCTGGTTTATCATCCGTGAGAAAAAATTCTGGAACCAGCTGAGCGGAGTAATCGTGCTTGTTATGTTTCTGTTGCGACTCCTGCTTATCAAATGAAAAGACATCATATCACAGCACTTCTTCTCCTCCTTTTAGCAGCCTTGATCTGTTATTATTCAGGCCGGAATTTCCTGAAAATGCACGAGGAGGAAGCCGTATATCCAAGCTCTCACCTGACGACAAAAAAAAGATTGAGTGATTATTTTCCTGGATTGAAAAACTCTCCAGGAGATTCATCCGTTTACATATTCGAGGGTCAGAAAGAAGGGGGCACCCTTCTCATTCTCGGAGGGACACATCCGAATGAACCAGCAGGATTCATCACGGCCATTCTTCTTGTGGAAAATATTGAGGTCAAACAAGGCAGGGTCATCATAGTTCCCCGAGCCAACAACAGCGGATTCATGCACAGTGATCCACAAGAGGGAAATCCCCAGAGATATTCTTTGGGCACTCCAAGTGGATCAAGATGGTTCCGCTACGGATCGCGATTGACAAATCCCATCCACCAGTGGCCTGATCCCGTTTTGTATGTCAACCCGGCAGGACAAAAATTGTCGGGGACAGAAAGCCGAAATCTCAACCGGAGCTACCCAGGACGAAAACACGGGAGCCTGACAGAAAAAATCGCGTATGCAATCATGCGGCTCATCGACGAAGAAAAGACAGATCTTGCCGTGGACCTCCATGAGGCAGCGCCTGAATATCCTGTCATCAATGCCATCGTTTTCCACGAGAACAGTGCCGAACTGGCGGTCATAACTCTGATGACCCTCCAGATGGAAGGAGTGGATATCCGGTTGGAGGCCTCCCCACGCAATCTCCGAGGTTTGAGCCACCGTGAATGGGGCGATTTTTCCAAAACCCATGCAATCCTCTTGGAAACAGCCAACACATCCCATGGGAGATTGAAAGGAAAACCTTCGGCAACCCTGATCATTAATGGAAAGGATAAGAATTACCAGAAGGCTGCACAGCTCGGACGGCTGTTTGTCCCGTTTGACGAGGATGGTATCCCCCTCAAACAAAGAGTATCCCGCCATTTAGCTTCTCTCAGGGCCCTCGTTTCCGGCCTGTATGAACTTTATCCTGATCTTTTGATCCAAATCCAAAATGTCCCTTCCCCCACCGATGTTGAACAGGCCGGAGTAGGCGCTTTTCTCAGACCTCCAAAATAAGCTTAAGTCCAGATTTTGCCTATATTTAGGATTGACAGAGAGGCTTCAAATAAGATAGTATAAGCATTCTTTCTTGGAGAAAAATGGAAGTCATTATCGCGAAAAATTCTGGTTTATGCTACGGAGTTAAAAGGGCACTCCGGCTTGCCAAGGAAACGAGAAAACAGAAAACGGAAAAAGTCTTCACCTTTGGCGATTTGATACATAATCCTCAGGTGATCGCCGATTTAGAGAAAAAAGGAATACATTCCATCAACGATCTCGGCCTGATCGGAGAAGGAACGGTCATCATCCGGAGTCATGGCGTTTCCCCCAGAATTTATGACACTCTCGCAAAAAAGCAGATAGAGATCGTGGATGCGACTTGTCCGATCGTAAAAAAAATCCAAAAACTGGTTGAGGCACTGGCAAAAAAAGAGGAAGAAATTATCATTGTGGGTAACAAACGACATCCGGAGATAAAAGGGCTCATCGCTTATTCCAAGAAAAAAGGGATTATCATAGAAAGCGAACGCCAGGCCAGAGATCTCCCTTCCAAAAAAAGAAGAGCCGTTCTCGCCCAATCCACACAGGACCTGTTCCTGTTCATCTCTGTTGTGGCGGCTCTAATCGAGAGAACAGAAGAGTTGAAAGTGTATAATACGATCTGCCAGTCCACTCAAACCCGGCAAAAGTCCACGTCAGAACTGGCATCTTGTGTCGACACTCTGTTCATAATCGGAGGCAAGAACAGTTCCAACACAAAAAAACTCTATCAGATATCCAAAAGAATCTTGCCTCGCACGCATTTTATCGAGAAGGCAGATCAAATCACTCCCGCTACGGTAAAAGGAGCGAAGAAAATAGGTCTTTCCGGAGGAGCTTCAACTCCTCCTAAGGCTATCCAAGAAGCTGTGGCGAAGATAAAATCTAGCTATAAGCACCAATATCTTTCAGAAAAGAGGGTCCAATGTCAGAGCTAATCAAAAACCAAAAAAAAGATGACGAAATCACAAACGAGGATTATGCCGATCTTATCGAAAAATACCAATTCAACACCAAAGAACTGTCCCCTGGCAAGCTTCTCAAAGGGAAGGTGATCAAAATCACCTCAGCCCATGTGCTCGTAGATGTGGGTTTCAAGTCTGAGGGTATCATCCCGATCGAAGACTTCATCGACCATCAAGATCCAAAAAATCTCCAGCCAGGAGATGATGTTGAAGCCGTCCTTGAAAAAAGCAATCTCAGAGAGGGATATCTCATTCTCTCGAAAAAGAAAGCTGTTGCGATAAAAGCACTGAACAATCTGGAAAAAGCCTACCAACACAACAATTGGATCGTCGGAAAAATCACAGCAAAAATAAAAAATGGGTACAATGTCAACGTGGGAATCATGGCCTTTCTTCCCGATTCTCACGCTGATATGAAAGTGGTGAAAGATTCGGATAAGCTCATCGGGAATCTTTATAAATTCAAAGTCATCAAGTTCGACAGGAAGACAGAAAACGCTGTTCTATCCCGGAAACTCTACCTTAAGGATGAGAGGGAGAAAAAAAAGAGACGCGTCTTTGATCAATTGAGCTCCGGAAAAAAAGTAAAAGGACGCGTAAAATCCCTCACAAATTTCGGTGCCTTTATCGATTTAGGCGGAATAGAAGGCCTTCTACACATCTCAGACATATCTTGGGGGAAGATTAAGCATCCTTCCGAGATTTTCGAGTCCGGACAGGAAATCGAAGCAATCGTGCTTGGTTTCGATGAAAAAGAAGAAAAAATTTCATTGGGGTACAAGCAGCTCAGCAGTGATCCCTGGGAAGACATCGAAGGAAGATATGTGGCGGGACAAAAAGTTGCTGGGAAGGTTGTGAGCCTGACCGATTTTGGGGCATTTGTCGAACTCGAGCCCGGTGTGGAAGGATTGGTCCATGTTTCGGATTTGTCCTGGTCCCGCAAACCTGTTCATCCCAAAAAAGTACTCAGCCCAGGAGAAGATGTTACCGTCACTATCTTGGCCATAAACCCCTCCACCAAAAGAATCTCCTTGGGCCTCAAACAGATCACACCCCATCCTTTAGAATCATTCAGGCAGACATACAGCCCAGGATCCCGGGTAAAGGGAACCATAACCAACATCACAGACTTCGGCGTATTCATAGAAGTGGAAAAAGGTATCGAAGGACTGATACATATTTCCGATATGAGCTGGAAAAAGATCAAACATCCCTCTGATCTGTTAAAAGTGGGGGAGGAAGCTGAAGCCATCATCCTCAATATCGATGTAGAAAAGCAAAAGCTCTCCTTAGGTATCAAGCAGCTGGAAGGAGATATCTGGGAAGATTTCTTTACTCGCCAAAAAGTGGGAGATATTGTTAAGGTGAGGATCGTTCGCCTTGCTAACTTTGGCGTGTTTGTCGAAATTACCCCAGGCATCGAAGGCGTTGTTTTTCTCTCCGAACTGGATGATCACAAAATCGACAATCCGGCCGACATCTTTAAAGTTGGGGAAGAAAAACTCGCCAAAATTTTGAAATTGAATCAAGAGGAAAAAAAGATTTCTCTAAGTTTCAGGCAAGCACAGATGGAAGTGCAAAAATTGGAATATCAAAAGTATGTCCAAAGCCAAAATGACAGGCTAACCCTGGGCGATTTGATGAAAGATAAGCTGAAAAACTTAGAGATTCCAAAAAAGAAAACAAAAAAAACAACAAAAAAAAAGGAGGAAAAGGATGATAAAAGTTGATCTAATCAACAAAATCGCAAAGGAAATGAACATCTCTAAGCAAGAAGCAGAAACGGGAGTCAATCTTTTCTTTCAAACGATGAAGGAAGCATTATTGAGGGGAGAAGAAATAGAACTCAGAGGATTCGGCAGTTTTCGGTTTCGTACACGGGGTGCTCGTTCAGGGAGAAATCCCCGTACAGGAAAGCCTGTCCAAATTCCTCCAAAAAAAGTCTTGTATTTCAAGCCGAGCAAATTGATAAAAAGCATGATCAACAGGTAATGGAGTACATCACTGCGCCGTGGAGAGAAGAATATGTTAAAAAAGTGTTCAAAATGAAGGGGTGTATCTTCTGTCAGGCATTAAAGCAGGAAAACGATAAGGAATGTTTTGTCCTATATAGAGGCAATCACAATTTTATTCTGTTAAACAAATACCCGTACACACCGGGCCACCTGATGATTGCTCCGTACAAACATCTGGATTCTATCGAATTGGCTAAAAAAGAATCTACCGAAGAAATGATAGAGCTTCTCAAAAAATGCTTGAGGATTTTAAGAGAGCAGTACAAGCCTCAAGGTTTCAATACCGGGATGAATATCGGCCACAGCGCAGGAGCGGGTGTGGCAGATCATTATCACCAGCACATCATTCCCCGCTGGATCGGAGATTCCAATTTTATGCCTCTCGTTGGAAAAACAAAGGTGATTCTTCAGGATCTCCACACGACCTATGATCAACTCCTCATTCATTTCCAAAAAAAGGACAAAAAGTGAATTTCGAGCTCACAGAAGACCAGATTCTGATAAGGGAAATGATCAGGGAATTTGCCCAGAACGAGATCAAACCCCGCGCCAAAGCTCTCGAGGAGTCCCATCAATTTCCCGATGAATTGCTGAAAAAGCTGGCGGATCTGGGAATATTGGGCATGTCCATTCCCTCCGAATACAATGGGATAAAGACAGACACGCTCTCCTTGATGATTACCCTGGAAGAAATTAGCCGAGCCCTTCCGTCCCTTTCTGTGATCATAAGTGTCCACTGCTCCCTTTTTTGTTACGCCATCCTGAAATTCGGCACCGATCATCAAAAAGAAAAATACCTGCCCAAAGCCGCCAAAGGAGAATTGCTGGGAGCTTTTGCCCTCACTGAGCCTGGAGCCGGCTCGGATATTTTTGGTTTGAACACCAAAGCCGAAAAAAAAGGGGATGTCTATGTCTTGAACGGAACTAAGGCTTGGGTAACCACTGGGAGTGATGCGTTAGCATATATCCTTTTTGCAGCCACGGAAAATCAACAAAGCGAAAAAAAATTAAGTGCTTTTATTGTCGAGAAAGATTTGCCTGGTCTGCGGATCTCCCACATTGAAGAAAAAATGGGACTGCACGCTTCGATAACTGCAGAGATTGTTCTGGAAGGCTGCCAAATTCCGGCAGAAAATCTCCTCGGAGAGGAAGGCAGGGGAGCCTCGATAGCGTTGCATTGTCTGGATGTCTCCCGCATAGGAATCGCAGCCCAATCCGTCGGGCTTTCTCAGCGCGCGCTTGATGAGGCCGTCAAATATGCCAAACAAAGGGAAGCATTCGGCAAATCCATCGCCCATTTCCAGGCTATCCAATTCATGATAGCCGATATGGCAACTCTCATAGAATCTGCACGATTGCTCACACACAGGGCATCTTTCCTTTTAGACAAAGGAGTCTCCATCTCCAAAGAGGCAGCCATGGCCAAACTCTTTGCCTCCGAAGCTGCTAACAAGATCGCTTACCTGGCACTTCAGATTCATGGAGGTTACGGATATTCCAAGGAATTTGCTGTTGAGCAATTATACAGAGATGCCCGAGTCCTCACGATATATGAGGGGACTTCTGAAATACAACGTCTCGTAATCTCTCGGCATTTGCTGCGAGATTGAAAGGTCAATGATTCGTGGTATCATGGTAGGATCAGACATTGTGAGTGAAAACGAGATAGGGGTGAAACCATGCTAAAATCAATGAGAAAAAACCTGAAATCCCTCGCTCCTACACTTTGGTTTGTGATCATTGCCTTCATCATCTCCATTTTCGCTGTATGGGGTGGAGCTGGCGCCCTCGGAGAGGGGAGAGGGACAAACACCTTGGCAACAGTGGGAAAAGAGAAAATTTCGGTGAGTCTCTATCAACAAACCTTGCAACAAAGGATAGAGGCCATGCGCAAGGAATTTCGGGAACTTGACGGTCGATTCATTCAACAGCTCAACATTCCCCAGCAAATTCTGAATCAGCTCATCCAGCAATCCCTTCTAACACAGCTATCTAAAGAGATGGGGATAAAAGCCGCGGACGATGAAATACGGAAAAAAATCATGAGTTATCCGGTCTTCCAAAAAGATGGACAGTTTGTCGGCTTCACCCAATACCAAAAAATTCTGGAGTGGAATCGCATCTCTCTCCCTGAATTTGAAAAGAGCCTGCGGCAAGAAATCATCATGGAAAAAGTCGTCGAGGTCCTAACAGCAGGTGTCACTGTGACCGATGAGGAGTTATGGGAAAGCTATAAAAACACCAACGACACCGCCAGGATGGAATATGTTACGTTGGGATTGGATAAGTTGGAACTTGAGAAAGAACCTGATCCCGAGAAAATGGTGGAATATTTCGAAAAAAACAGGGAAATGTACAAAATCCCAGAAAAAAGAGAAGCGGATTATTACTTTGTCAAAACCGAAAATTTGAAGGCCAAAGTCGAATTGACCGATTCGGATATCGAAGCTTATTATGATGACAACAAGGCCCGTTTTTTGGAGCCCGAAAAAACGAAGGCCAGCCGGATCTATCTCGCCTTCGAGGATCAGGAAAAAGAATTCGTGAGGAACGAAGCTAATGATTTACTCACCCAAATAAAAGACGGTCGAGACTTTGGAGAGCTGGCCAGACTGTACTCCAAGGATGAAAAAGGTCCAGAATCTGGAGACTGGGGATTGTACGAATGGAAGATTTTATCCCAACAAGAACAGGATGAGATCAACAGACTATCCCAAGGCGAGGTTTCCAACGTCCTCGAGATCACAGATGGAGTGGTCATTCTCAAGGTAACAGAAAAAGAACCCGAATCCACCCAACCGCTTGAAGCCGTAAAAGAGAGAATCATCAACATACTCAAGGATGAAAAAGCAAGGCAGATGGCAGAAGAGGAAATTGCCCGGTTGGAAAAAGCAGCCAAAAAAGAAAACAGCCTGGATGTTGCGGCACAAACACTAGGCTTAGGGGTTCGCAATTCTGGTCTTCTCAAAGAAAATGATCCGTTGGAGGAAATCGACCCGTCTGGCTCTATAAGCATGACGCTGTTCAACATCGAGGAGAAAGAAATCTCTTCTCCGATCCACACCTACCAAGGTATCGGCCTGGCCCAACTGATGAAGATCGAACCTCTTCGTCCGGCCAATTTCGACGAGGTAAAGCAGGAAGTCACCGAGGATTTTACAGCTCTTAAAAAAAAGGAGCTAGCCGTCGAACGGATCAAAAAAGTTAAACAGGACCTCAGCAGAAAGAGGCTGGAGGATCTTGCAGAAGATTATTCACTGGAATACAAAACCGTTGAGGAACACAAAAGAGGGCAATACCTCGGCGTTATCGGTGAGAACAGAGAGATCGACGAGCTTGCGTTCTCTCTTCCGTTGGAAGAAGCCAGCGATCCAGTGGAATTCGAATCCGGATATGCACTGGTGCGAATCCTTGATCGGAAAGAGGTCACGAGAGAAGAATTTGAAAAGGTTAAAGAGACCGAAAAAGAAAGCTTTCTAGAGAGCAAAAAAAATAAGTTCTTTTCCTCCTATCTGGCCAAATTGCAGGAGGATAAAGAGGTGAAAATAAGATACGATCTTTTCCTGAAGACGAACCAAGACATTCTTTCCCGTTTCGGGGGTGAAAGGGAATAGACGGAAGCCAGAGATGCTTTCGTGTGAAAAAAGGAATGATGAGATAAAGGGGAAGGGCTAGGCTTTGATAAGCTCCATGAAAAGATCCTTTACCCGGCGTTCCATTGCCGCTCGGAACTTCTCCACGCTTGCTACAAAGTCATCTGCCATATAATCCGCAATATACATCGGCTCTCCGATATTGACCTTGATCTTGCCGGGAATGAACACAGGGGATTGCGTTCCAAAAAAAGCCACTGGCGTTACGGCTACGGGTATTTTCTCCTCTGTATAGAGATTATATGATAGGATAGAAGGCCCCTTCCGGAAAGGGCTGACATAGGGATTGGGATCATTTTTCACAATTTTCCCATTTCCTTGAAGCGCAATGATGGCCCTCCCCTTTTTCAAATATTTTTGGCATTTCTCTATGGCCAGTTTTTTCTTCCTTGTCAGGTCCACAGGGATGGTCCCTGCTTTGGGTAAAGCGGAAGAAACAAAATTGGTCAATCGAGATATTATGGGATGCAAGGCCAAATTTAAAAAATATCCGAAACTTTTCAGATACAGTTGAAAATGTTCTTTGACCAAAATGTTTAATTCATCCTTGTTGAATAACATCCTGTTAGCCGTGAAAAAAATCGGACGGCGCACGATCTTCCAGATGATCGCTCCATCCTTAAACGTTCCACAATGGTTGCCTACGATGATGTTAGGGCCCTCTTGGACAATATTCTTCTGGCCTAAGACCTCTACTTTTTTCCCAAGAAGTAAAAAATCACAGAGTTTTTCAATCTGAGGTCGTACTTTTCTTAATTCCGCTTCAGCACTAACCATTTTTTTTTATTATAACATATTAAAGTTGGACATGAATAATCCTAAAAAAAAATAGATCCGTCCCCTTTTTTTACTCCTTTGCTTATCCTTAGCCCTTGTTTACGCTTGTTTCGCTTGAAAATATGGATAATCCATGATAATTTAGCGATGGAAAAAAATTCACATACTTCCTGCAATGAAATCTGAAAGCATGGTCACACTGCTCCGAGGGGGAGATGTTTTTGCACCATCGCCATTGGGAAAAAGAGATATCTTGATTCTGGGATCGAAGATCGCGGCTGTCTCTGATCCAGGCAAAATCCAGATAACAGGCCTTCCCGTGTTGGAAGAAGACGTTTCAGATAAAATCGTGATTCCTGGATTCATCGACAGTCATGTTCACATTCTTGGAGGGGGAGGGGAAGGGGGGCCGGCAACCCGGGCTCCGGAAATAACCATACAGAGCATCTTGGCCAGCGGAGTCACTACTGTGATAGGCTGCCTCGGGACGGATGGAACAACCCGCCACATGGAATCCCTCCTTGCCAAAGCCAAAGGGCTGGAAATCGAAGGCGTAACCACGTATATTTTTTCAGGTTCTTATCAAATCCCCGTCGTCACCATCACAGGGAGTGTGCGTTCGGATCTTTTGATGATAGAAAAAATCATCGGGGCTGGAGAAATCGCCATCTCCGATCACCGCTCTTCCCAGCCGACCTTCGCAGAATTCGCCCGACTTGTTGCTGAGTGCAGGGTGGGAGGGATGTTGGGACAGAAAGCGGGTGTGCTGCACTGCCACCTTGGGGATGGTCCCCGGAAGCTGGAATTTTTGTTCCGACTGATAACGGAAACAGAAATCCCGATCACACAAGTCATCCCTACCCATGTCAACCGTAATCCTGAACTCCTGGATGAGGCCATCCGTTTCACGCTTCAAGGTGGATACATGGATCTCACAGCAGGAAAGGATCCAGCTTCAGAAGAAGGACATATCAGCGTAGCTTCATCCCTCAAGCTTTGCCTGGAAAAAAGCGCTCCCCTGGATCATATCACCATCAGTTCGGACGGCAACGGCAGCATGCCAGTTTTCGATGATACCGGCCGGCTGGTTGGTTTAACCATCGCCACACAAAAAAGCCTTTGGGCAAATTTCCGCTTTCTGCTCAAACAGAAAATTATTGGCTTAGAGGAAAGCATTAAACCTTTTTCAACCACACCGGCCGTTTTCTACAAACTGAAACAGAAAGGAGAAATCAAACCGGGAAAGGACGCAGATCTTCTTCTGTTGGACAAGGATTTCAACTTGACCGCCTCATTCGCCATGGGTCAGAAAATGATGTCCGAGGGCAAACTCCTCGTCAAAGGCACTTTTTCGTGATCGGTTTCCGCTCCGGAACAGGAAAGTAACAATGAACAATAATTCAAACAAACCAACACCTCATCGAAAAAAACCAAATCTGGCCGTGGCTCTTATTCCGATTGTCGCTATGGGTTTACTTTTGGGGATCGGCTACGGCGTATACAAAATTTCACCTCAGGTGCTTCTTGTGTCAGCAGCCTTTATCACAGGATGCTTGGGCCTGCTGTTGCGCTTCAGTTGGCAAGAGATGGAAAGGGGGATCGTGGACAGCATCCACAAGGCCATGCCAGCGATCCTGATCATGCTGTGCGTGGGCATTTTGATCGGCGCATGGATCGCAAGCGGCACCATCCCAATGGTCATTTATTATGGCCTAAAACTCATATCCCCAAAATTTTTTCTGGTCACAGCCTGTTTTGTCTGCTCACTCACATCGATCACGACAGGGACCTCCTGGGGAACCATCGGAACTCTGGGCGTTGCGTTTATCGGGATAGCCATGGGCCTGGGTATTCCCCTCGGACCTGCGGCCGGAGCCATCGTCTCCGGGGCTTATTTTGGCGATAAGATGTCTCCCTTTTCGGATGTCACCAACTTGGCCCCTGTTGCAGCAGGCTCAAATTTGTTCGATCACATCAAACACATGCTCTGGTCCGCCACTCCTGCATGGTTGATAGGCCTCCTTATTTACTTCCTTGTCGGACTCAGATACGGAGCAGAAACAGTCGAGTCCGAGACCATGGTCATTATTACCCAAACCCTTAAAGACAACTTCACCTTCAACATTTGGCTTCTTCTCCCGATGGTCATCGTCTTCTACTTTGCCGCCACAAAAAAGCCCACCATCCCCGGAATGCTGTTTTCCTCCTTCGTAGCAGGGATCCTGGCTATAATCTTCCAGAAAGCATCCATCACTGAGATCGCCACAGCATTAAACACAGGATATCAAGCGAACACAGGAGTGGAGCAGGTCGATAAACTGATAAGCCGCGGCGGAATGATGAGCATGATGGAGACACAGCTGGTCGCATTCACGGCCTTCAGCTTCGGCGGCATCATGCAGCGCACAGGGCTTTTGTCCGTCATCCTGGAAAAGGTCATGAAGTTTGCTAGCAAGGTTTGGAGCATTGTCTTCACAACCATCGCCGCTTCGATAGTGACGGCTTTGGTCACAGGAAGCAGCTACCTTTCCATGATTATCCCGGGTGAGCTGTTGGCTCCGGTTTACAAAAAAAAGAACCTTGCCGCCAAAAACCTATCCCGCATTATCGAGGAGAGTGGAGCCATTATCGTGCCTCTTATCCCTTGGAGCATGGCCGGTGTGTACATTACCGGCACAATCGGTGTTTCGACTTATTCCTACCTTCCGTGGGCCATTATGAATTACACAGCCGTGGTGATCCTGGCCATATTCGGGTTCACAAAATTCACCATGGCACCAAAAATCCGGGAAGACGAAACACAAATCGGAAGCTAATCCACCATAATTCAAGGCTATCTGGATTATTCACCAGTCTAGATTGCTGCAACGGCAAGGCAGTGGCCCATGAAGTTGTAGTAAGCTACTGCGAATGGGCTGCAACGAAGTCGATGTGGTGAGATCGGCTGGCCCGAAGGGTAAAACTGCCGATGAAAATATAAATGAATTTGAAAATTTTTTTTAAGAAAATGAATGATGTCATCGGCAGTTTTATAAATAATCCAGAAGTTATTCGGAGTCTTTTTTGCCAATATTGGTAAGCGCTTTTTCGAAAATCTCCTTGGCTTTCTCTTTCCTCGCCTTCTGCATCTCGGAAGTGGCTTCAAACTTTCTTTCGAATCCCTCCCTTTTTTTCTTCTCCTGCACCAAAAGATCATCCAACGTCCCCTTTTTGCGTTTGCCCTTTTCCGATCTGATGACTTGTTGAGTGACAGGATCGATCCAGAGAACTTTCTGGCATCCCGGACATTGGATGCGAAAAACTTTTTTTTCTTTCTCTGTCTTCATCGGTAAGCAATTTATCAGAAAACGATTCCTCAGACAAGCTAGCGAATTCTCACCTCGGTTTCCACGATAAAAAATTTGTAGTTGTCGTAAACGATATCGACCATGTATTTGGTGTGTTTTTTTCCAGAGAGAGAAATGAAGGTTTCTTCGATGTATTGCCGGCTGGGAAACCGGATCCCGTTCTTTTCCACGCCATATAGCGCACCCCAAACCACCTTTCTTTTCAGATCTCCTGCACGAGATTCCACCGTATCCTTGATATTTTTGATCGACCTCTGGTCCCACTCTATCTTGAGGATGCTGTAATCCACCTTATCAACCCACACATTTCCGAAGCTGTAATTTTCCTCTCGGAAGGAATTGGGAACGATTTCGATGAGTATGGCTGAGCGTCCCTCTACGGTATCTTCCCCGATGATTTTGTAATCGAAAAAATCCTGCCAATATTTGCTCAGGAATCCTACAGGCCCGTAGATCAAGTATTTTGCTGCAAATCGCTGAAGCTTTAGCTGGGCATTTTCTTGGTGCTTATTTCTCTTGTTCTCTTGGAGCAAAATCCTCTTTTCGAATCCCTCCTCCCCTTTTCTGACCATTTGGTAATCGTACAGATAGGTCTTCGTTTTTGTCCTTTTGAATTTTAACTCCGTTACTAAAAATCTTCCTCCGGTGCCGTCTATCATTTTGGTGACCATTTTTTTATTGTACAGAAAGACTTTCTCTCTGATGTTTTCATGACAGACAAAATCAAAAACGACCTTTTTCAACCGTTCACTGTATTTTTCGGTTTTTTTGAGTATCTCTCCAAGTTTATCCGTTTCTGCCTGTGTACTCTTTGGTTGGCTATGCAGGAACACTCCTGGGCCAACCATACAGAAAAAAAGCAAGAAAAAAAGCGCTGTTTTTGCCATTCTCATATACTTAAGATAATCGAACCCTTTTCTAATTTCAAACAAGTTCTTTTTTATGGCCTGCCAGAATGCCATGCTTTTTCATCAACTTGAAGAGTCCTTGTCTGCTTAGCCCGATCTCTTCAGCTGTCCGTGTCCGGTTATAATCACTCCGGGCTAATGCCTCGTTCAAAAATCTCTTCTCAAATTCGGCTTTGGCATGAAAATAATCATACAAATGAACATAAGTCTCTTTGTTTTTTTTGTGCATTTTTTGGGAAAGAAACTCCTCTCCAATCAGGTTCTTATCTCCACAAAGAATCAAACACCTCTGAATTTCATTCTGGAGTTCTCTCACATTCCCAGGCCAAGAATAGCCCAACAAGAGTTGAAGAGCTCCCGGTGAAAAGTAGACTCTTTCCCTTTTCAACTCACGGCAATATTTTTCGACCAGATAGCTCACAAGGCTTAGAATATCCTCTCTTCTTTTTCTCAAAGGGGATAGGGCGACGGATACAATATTCAGACGATAATACAAATCTTCCCGGAAGCGTCCCTCGCATATTTCTTTCTCGATGTCCTTATTCGTTGCGGAAATAAATCGGACATCGACCAATCGCATTCGATTTTCTCCGATTCGCCGGATCTCCTTTTCTTGGATGACTCGCAGCAGCTTTGCCTGGAGATGCGGGGACAAATCCCCAATTTCATCCAAAAAAAAAGTGCCTTGGTTGGCCTCTTCAATAAGGCCCGATTTCTCCTTCACAGCTCCCGTAAAAGCCCCTCTTGCATACCCGAACAGCTCGCTTTCCAGGAGATGATCAGGAATTGCCCCGCAGTTTATAGCAATAAACTTGTGCGTTTTTCTGGATCCCGAATTATGGATTGCCCTCGCTACGACTTCTTTCCCTGTGCCGCTCTCGCCAGAAATGAAGACAGGGACATTATTGTTTTTTACGCAATCGATGAAATGCAAAACACGGAAAAAATCTTGGCTTTTCCCCACAAAACAGGGCGGATTCGCCCCGATGGCCTGGGATGAACCCTCCACATGCGAGCTCCGCTTCAAAATAAGGTTGACAGGCCGTGCAAAAGCGGCCAAGACCTCAATATCCCGGTTGGAATAAATCCCCCCGACATCTCCCCTCAACAAGTAGATGCTTCCGATGGATTTCCCATTATCCACTAGGGGTAGACAGAGAATATTATCCGAACTCCCCAGACTCTGATCAGATATAATCAACGGATGCCCATTTTCGATGACATCTCTGATTATATCGACCCGAAGCTTTTTTTCTCCGGCCTCAGGAACGGGCCACATTTCCTTGTCGATTATCCGGTTCTTTCGATCGACACGAAGGATCGCGCCAAGCTGAGAAGGAATTTCCTGCATGATCACATCCAATATTTTTCCGAGGGGAGATGCACGCCTTTTTTTCATCGATTGAACTATACTGATAACGATTGCCGCTTTTATCTTTTCTCATAAAAGGAGGTAAACAGAAAAGACCCCATTATACTCAGATCAGAATTTGTGAAAGGGATGAAGGAGAAAAATCAAAAAGTCACTTGGAGACTTGTTTTTCGATACTTCTAATTCTAGCCGTGACATCTCCATATTCAGGATTCCATTCTAGGACTTCGTTGAACAATAGCAAAGCTTTATCCGATTCCTTTTTGGCTTCATAAAGGGAAGCTATCTCATACTTCAGAGCATACGCTTGAATGGATTCCCCCCCCACCAGTTTCAGGGCTTTCTCATACCATTTTATGGCTTCGCTGAATTCATTCTTGCGTTTGTGGCACTCTCCTAGGTTCGTAAAACTTTCCATCTCCCATTTTTCATCTTGTGAAGCCAACATAAATTCTTTAATGGCATCATCGATAAGATCTTGTTCAAGATAGGCAATCCCCAGATTATATCTCGCTTCCAGATCAGCTGCCCCGATTTTTTCATCCACCTTTATTTTGAAATCTGAAACAATCGAAGACAATTCTTTTTCGACGACTGTAGTATCCCCTCTTGTTTGCTGGTAAAAGATATGCTTGATCGCCTCCAACTCTTCCTCGAGCTGATGGGAAAGGTCAAAGTACCTCTTTTCGCCTGTCTCTTGAGAAACAAGGGGAACGATATCGGTATCGGCAAAAATCTCAGCAGATGTGAGCTTTTCGCCCCCTTCAAACAATTCTGTATCTTTTTCTGTATCTTTCTCAGCTACTTTCTCGACTTGCTCGCTAATTTCTTCTTCCTTGACCTGGGATGCGATGGCTCCCAGTTCTTTGATCTTTTCATTGATCTGCGAGTCATCAGGAAATTTCACCTTGAGATCTTCTAGAATTCTTTTGGCGTTTCTGATCAATCCCTGGTGGATTAACTGGTCTGCCTTTTCTAAGTTTGTTGTTATAAAATTATCGGCAGTCTCTTCGGCTACCTTTGGAATGACCGGTTCAAGCTCGACTATTTCAGGTTCGACCTTTTTCTCTTCGAGCTGGAAATCGGGGAGTTTTTCTTCGAGAGCTGCTATTTTATCCCCCATCTTTCTCTTCTGGTATTCCTTCATAAGCCGGCGGGCAACGATCTCGCAGCTCTTCTTCTGGTTTTTCTCCCGGTAAATGCAGGCTAGCTTTTCCAATGATGGGAGATGATCTTTTTTGGCCATCAAGATCAGACCGAGGAGTCCGATCGCTTTATCTTCCTTGTGTTTTTTGACCAGGGTATCAACAAGAGGCTGGTAGAGTTCGAGAGCTTTATCATGTTTATTATTTTGTATATGAATTCGCCCCAATCTAACTCTTGCTTCGATTTCCTTGGGCTGGATGGAGAGGATTTTTTTGAATATTTCCTCTGCCTTGTTCAGCTCTTTATCCTCAAAACACAAGTTGCCCAAAAGATACAGAGCTTTTAAATTTTCCCTGTCTTTCCTCAGGATCTCACTAACAAGCTTCAGGGCTTCTTTCTTCTTTTTCTCCTGTTTGAACAGATCGATCATGTTTTCCAAGGTTCTGGGATGATCTTTGTTCAAGGATCTCGCTCTTTTGAGAATCTCACCGGCCTCTTTGAGGATATTCATCCGCATCTTGAATTCAGCTGCCTCATTAAGCTCTTCCACCGCTTGTTCGACTTGATTCTCTTTGATTAACAGCTTGGCTAGGTTCAAACGAGATTCCACATCGTCACTATCCAATTTCAGCAATATTTTATAGATTTCAACGGCATCCTTCGGCTTATTTTTTTTCGTAAGCTTTTCAGCAAGGTTTGAATACTCCGCCTTTGCTTCGCTCACGAATCCTCGATCACAATAAAGATCCGCCAATTTTTTTGGCGTCTCCAGATCGTCGGGCGCAAGCCGGCTGATTCTTTTGTAGATGGCGATAGATTTGGTGAAAATCCCCTTTTCTTCAAAATGAGAAGCAATTTTTTTAAACTCACCGACAGCTTTATCTTTTTTGTTTACCTTGATAAATAAATCCCCGACGATATTCCAGACCTGAACGTCCTGTTCTTCCCCTGATAACAGCTTTTGATATTCTATAATGGCTTCTTCATACTTTTCCTTCTTGATATATTTTTCGGCAAGCGCTTCAATTTTGGCTCTGTCTTTTTTTTGTATCATTCTTTTTCCTGATTCAGTGGGCGGAAAGAAAACCTATGAAAAACTGTCGGGCCTTTTTCATCAAGAGCTCGAAAATGATCCTTTGTCCCGTATCCTTTATGTTTAACAAAAGCGTATCCTTCATAAACATCATCCAGGTTGCTTACCATTTGATCGCGAAGAACTTTGGCGACAATCGAAGCTGAGGCAACGGAAATACTCCTCCGATCCCCTTTTCGCAATCCCAGCTGATCATGGTGTACTCCGGGAAGCTGGAATCCATCCACAAGAAGAAAATCTGGGCAAACGGGCATTTTTGTTACCGCTCTCCTCATCGCCTCAAACGAAGCCGCGTGTATATTTTTCTTATCAATTTCTTTGTTTGTCGCCATTCCGATTCCGACAGCCTTTGCCGTAGCCAAGATGGCTCTAGCCAATCTTTCCCTTTTCCTGGAAGTAAGAAGCTTGGAATCATCAATCTCAAATATCCAAGCTTCTTGGTTGTTTCGTATGAAATCATCCGAAAACATCACAGATACAGCAACAACGGGGCCAAAAAGAGCCCCTCTTCCTGCTTCATCGATACCCGCTATGTTTTCATAGCCATTTCTGAGCAAATCTTCTTCTATACGAAAATCCGGCACCGTTGTACCACCATA
Source organism: Candidatus Aminicenantota bacterium (assembly GCA_030670375.1). GTDB lineage: Bacteria > Acidobacteriota > Aminicenantia > Aminicenantales > Aminicenantaceae. The sequence goes on from DAOVBT010000005.1 coordinate 18,379, forward strand.
TCTCATAAATTACATCCCGTTCATTTAGTCGAATTTCTCGCCAATAAATGGGGACGGATTTCTGCCTATCTTGCTTCTTTGAGTCTGGCTGCTTTTCCCTTTAAATGCCGGAGATAATACAGTTTGGCACGCCTGACTTTTCCGTGTCTTACAACCTCGATTTTTTTGATCATTTTGGAATGAAGCGGAAAAACTCTCTCTACACCCACTCCAAATGAAATTTTTCGGACGGTAAAGGTAGCACCTGCGCCTGTTCTCCTTTTGGCGATCACATCCCCACGGAATATCTGAATTCTCTCTTTGTTCCCCTCGCGGATGATCACATGCACTTTAAGGGTGTCTCCGACTTTGAATGGATCTAGGTTTTTATTTAATTGTTCTTCCTCAACCAAATTCATCAGACTCATTTTGATTTCCTTCCTTTGTGTATTTCTTCCAATATTTTTTTATCTTCTGGAGATAATTCTTTTTGCTTGATCAGGTCAGGCCTCAACCGCCATGTTTTTTCAATGGCCTTTCTCCTTCTCCAATCCTTAATCTTTCCATGATCTCCAGAAAACAAAACGTCCGGAACCGCCATTCCTCTAAAGTTCCGGGGCCGAGTGTATTGGGGAAAATCGTACAGCCCTTCGCTAAAAGATTCCTGCCTTACGGATTCGGCCTTTCCGACAACTCGAGGAATAAACCGAGACACGGCATCTATGATCACCCATGCTGCCGGCTCTCCACCTGTAAGCACATAATCACCTACCGAAATTTCTCCTGTAGCCAGATGTTCTATCACTCTCTCATCTACTCCTTCATACCGGCCGCATATCAGGATCATTCTCGCTTCCCGGGCCAGTTCTTCCGCCAGGTGATGGTTAAATTGTTTTCCTTGAGGTGACAGCAGATAAACCGGGATTTCCTGTCCGCCTCGAATTTGTTCGACAGCAGAAAAGATTGGCTCGGGTTTGATAACCATCCCCTGGCCTCCGCCAAACGGACGGTCATCCACCTGCTTGTGCTTTGATTCCGTAAAATCTCTCAAATCGTGGACTTGGATTTCTATCAAACCATTGTCCAGGGCTCTTTTGACCACACCTCCTGAAAATAAACTCCCGAACATGCCGGGAAAGAGTGTAATTATATCAAATCTCATTCAAGTCCAAAAGTCCATCCGGAGGATCGATGACGATCTCTTTTTTTCCGAGATCCACTCCAATACAGATGGACTCTGTGAAGGGGATCAACATTTTCTTCTCCCCTTTCTCAACAACCAAAAGGTCGTTTTCTTTTATGAAAAGGATGTCCTTAACCGATCCGATCAAATCCCCGACCTCCGTGACCACGGAACACCCGCTGAGTTGGAACAGGTAGTATTTCCCTCTATCAAGCGGTTGTAGATCTTCCTCCGGAATCCAAATCTCTTGACCCGCGATGTTTTCTGCTTTATCTAAGGAATCAATTCCTTTCAGTTTGACAATGCAAAATTCCCGAAGCGGACGAAGAGATTCGACCTCAAATTCTTTCAGATCCCCTTTTACCCTAAAAAATACCCGTGAAAAAAAAAGGCTTTAGGAAACGTTCGGAATGAAGCCTCGCTCTGAGCTCTCCTCTCCTCCCCTGTGTCCTGATAATCTTTCCGATGTTGACCAATTTATCCTTTTTCAATGATCTCGAGATTGAATCTCCTTTTCAACTTCATTCCTGCTGCACCAAGGATGACTCTGATGGCCCTGGCTGTTCGCCCTTGTTTTCCGATAACCTTTCCCAAATCTTCCTGAGCAACCTTGAGTTCCAAAATCGTGGTTTGTTCCCCTTCAAGCTGGGAAACATGTACTTTGTCCGGATTGTCAACTAAGGCTTTGGCAATCAATTCTACGAGTTCCTGCACTGTAACCTCCTTTAAGTTTGGTTATTGGGTTGTTTCGCTGACTTGGAAACTTTATGCAATAGAGATTGAACTGTGTTGGAAGCTTGTGCTCCTCTTTCCAACCAGTATTTTGCTCGTTCTAAATCCAGCTTAATGTCCGGAGGCTCCTTCATCGGATCATAATAACCAAGAATTTCCTTAGCTTTGCTCTCTCGTGGCATTCTCGAATCGGTCACAATAATCCTGTAGAAGGGTTTCTTTTTTGCACCCAACCGCATAAGTCGTATAGCTACCATTTTTTTGACACTTCCCGATTTTAGTAGAAAATTAGATATTATCAAAAACTTCAATCACAAGTCAACTTTTTTCAGCAATCTGGAAGCATCTCTATTTCCGTGATAAATAGGGCATTTGGGGATGGTTGAAGCGACCATTGAAGATTTAGCCATTACGACCTGTTCTTCGAGGGTAACAATAGGGGACGTTCCACAGGGGGGGACACTCTATAATTTGTTTTATTTAGAGACCAGTTTGGTGATATAGGGTGTCCCCAGATGGGACGTCCCCATATTGTCGGCGATGTTGTATTGAGCACGACTTTGCTAAATGAATAGAGATCCGAGCAAGCACGGGAACAGAGGATAGAGTGGTAGAGGCTGGGTGTAAACGTGCGCAGTTCATATCCGCCTAGAAGTGCGGTGAGGAATGGCGTTAAAAATCTTCTCGGAAGCAAAACCATTCCTAAAAGCCTATATGAAGCCTTTTGATATCACGGAAATAAGGATGCTTACCAGGAATCTGAACACAGCACATTTCTTTTGTCGCTCGGGCGGGATCAACTTTTTTGCCCAAAATATATATTTCACTTGACTCTGGCAAACCTTATGTCTATGATGCATCTCTTGCGTGTTTCCATATCTATGGTTATGAAGCCTAAAGGAGGCAGGCATTGAGGAAGTTGAAAAAAATCATTCATTCCATTGTTCTGTTTGTTGTCTTCTCTCTCTCCGTTTCGACCACCAGCGGAAATCTGCTCGCCCAGCAGAAAATAAAGGGAGATGTTAGTGTGACCTTTGGCAGCAACTGGACCAGTGAAAATTTGCCAACAACAGTCGGAATCATAAAAACCATTGCTTGGCGCCCTTTTTCTAAATGGATATCAGTGGGAGCCAGCATAGCCATTATCCAGTTTGAAGTGCCGATAATAGCCAATTTAACCTTGAACATCCCGCTAAAATGGATAGAACCCTTTGCCACAGCAGGATGGGGAGTTGTTTTCCAAAACTTAAGTTCGGTAAAAAATTATGGCGGGGGAGTGAAGATAAAATTCACAAAAAAAGTCGCTCTCATTGTGGAATACAGAAAAATGACAATCAGCCGAACAAGCAGATTACATAGCAAATATTTATTAGATCTGGACTACGTAGGAGCGGGAATCACTTACTATTTCTAAAAAATCCCAACTCAAAAAAACCAACCAGTCAGCGGGATGAGGGAAAATCGGAAAGAAGCTTCTGGAATTGGGACTTTTTCATCATTTTTTTCATTTCGAAAAATTGCTTCAACAATTGATTGACCTCTGAGACCGCTCTGCCGCTTCCCCTTGCGATACGCGCGCGGCGGCTGCCGCTTATTATTTTAGGGTTTTCCCTCTCGTTTTTCGTCATGGAATCGATGATGGCCTCGAAATAGACGATTTTTTTGTCATCGATGCTCAGATTGGAAACATTCTTGAACATCCCACCAGAGGGCAACATGTGAAGAAACTGGGATAATGACCCCATCTTTTTTAGCTGAACCAGTTGTTTTTTAAA
>DAOVBT010000108.1 GCA_030670375.1 Candidatus Aminicenantota bacterium
CTTTATGGCTATTCTTTGGAAGAACAGAGAACACCCATCGAGCTTATCAACCTGAGGCTTTTGAGCGTGGGGAAAACGGTCAAGCCGAGATTCAGTGAGGAAGAGTTTGTAGGAGCAGATCCCTCTAATGCGTTTAAAAAGAACCGCATGTTATATCTTCCGCTGGAAGAGACTTTTGCGGAGGTCCCTGTTTATGATGGACATAAAATGATGTGTGGGAATCGGGTGGACGGTCCGGCCGTGATAGAGCAGGTGAATACGACGACTTTTGTCACCCCCGAGTACAATGTTTTATGCGATAAATATGGGAGTTATACGGTGTATTTAAAAGAGAGGGAGGAAGAAATCCAAAAAAAGTTCGGGATGAGTTCCTAAAATGAAGATCGATAAAATACTGGCATCCGTTTTTCAGAGAAGATTTAAGTCGATAACCGAAGAAATGAGCATCGTCCTGACAAAAACGACCCGTTCGCCTATTCTCTGTGAAGCGAAAGATTTTGTCACCGGACTTTACGACGGACAAGGGAAAATGCTCGAGCAGACTGAAAACCTTCCGATTCTTTCCTTTTCTCTCGGACCTGTTTGTGAATACATCGGCGATTATTTCGGCGATGAGATCTACCCCGGGGATGTCATATTCCATAACGATGTCTTCTCGATGGGGAACCAGAACAACGATGTTGCCGTCTATAAGCCGATATTTTTTAAGGATGAACTTTTAGCCTGGGCGGCTGCGAAAGGGCATCAGGCAGATGTGGGGGGTGCTGTACCCGGAGGTTACAATCCCAAAGCGACCGAGGTTTTCCAAGAGGCCCTCCGCATTCCTCCTGTTAAGGTTTATGAACGAGGCAAATTGCGGAAAGACGTCTGGGATCTTATTTTCGCCAATATCCGCTTTGATATCGTGGCAGCCGACATGAGAGCACAGATCGGTTCGTGTGTCGTGGGGGAAAGGGGAATTTTGAAGTTGGCCGACAAATACGGATTAGATGTTTTTGAGTCGCATAAAGAGTATCTGTTCGATTCAACGGAAAAAATGATGCGGGCTGAAATCAGAACCATACCCAATGGGGTGTATGATGGCGAGGCGACGGTCTATTACGATGGACGGACGCCTGGCTCCAAATACAAGATAAGAGTAAAAATAACAGTGAAGGATGAGGAAATAATCTTCGATTATTCTGACACAGATCCTCAGACAGATGGTTTTGTCAACGGGACCTATACCTCCTCGGCGAGCGCCACACTTTTAACCTTCCTCCAAATGGTGAATCCCGACATGCCTCATAATGATGGGATGGTAAAACCAGTTAAAATCATCATACCCGAGGGCACGATTCTGAATGCTCGGTATCCGGCTGCAACGACCTTTGGAAATCATCTTTGTCCCCCCAACGCAGATGCCATCATTCGTGCTTTATCTCAGGCAATTCCCAAAAGGGTTACCGCCGGATGGAACCAACTTTTGTGCTATCTGACAAGCGGTTACGACATGCGTAAGAAGGACAGCTATGTCGATATCGGATTTTTAGGGTTGAAGGGGGGATCGGGAGCCACTCATGGGGTGGATGGTTATGACCACATCGGGATGATCGACGCTTCAGGAGGAGTGCTTGACCAGGATTATGAGATGTTCGAACAACAAACGCCCCATCTGTTGCTCAAACATGAGTATTGGCCTGATTCCGCAGGGGCCGGGCAGTGGAGAGGGGGGCTGGGAGTGGAAACCCGGTTCAAGATCGGAGGAGAGAATACCAAAGTCGTGACTTTTGGAGATGGAGATGTCGAGCCCGCTTTTGGATTGTTCGCCGGGGAGAGTGCTACTTTGAATAAAATCGAACTTCATTATCCTGATGGCAAGACTTACAGAACGACAAGCAAAGACCTTGTAGAAGACGTCCCCCAAGAAACCGTCCTGTTTCAACAAGCTGGCGGAGGAGGAGGATACGGCGATCCATTTCTCAGGGATCCCGAGCAGGTGGCCAAAGAAGTGAAAAATGGAATCATTTCTATCAATAAGGCAAAGGAGTTGTATGGAGTTGTCCTCCATCCGGACACGTTTGAACTGGATATAGTTGAAACGGGAAAAACGAGAAGAAAAAAAACTATTTGACGCGGTGGAACCACATTAGAGGTAGCCAGAGTTGATGCCCGTAAGGGATTTTTTTGTGATTGACAAGGACCTCGGTATTCTCCCATTCATGGACAAGGTTGAACAGTCGGAATAGTTCTTCCACTTCTGCGGGTGTATAAGTGGCGGAATGCCGGATCCACTCACCGTCACCTTCCTTTTGGTATGTCGGATTTCTTTTGGCAAGATCCACAGCCTTTTCATAGTTGGGGGAGATTTTGTGGCCGAATTCCAACGTGATTTTGAATGTTTTAGCCTGTGTGCTCGGGTGCAGAATGCTGTCTAATTTTTCTTCTGCTGCATCGTCGATTTTTGCGGGTTTTTTTGCCGTCATTCGGTTTTTCTCTGTCTTGATTTTATATGACAGCGCCTCCCATTTGTCAACCGCGGGATTATCCAGGTTAGAGAATGAGCATGCAGTCGCCATAACTGTAGAACCTGTATTTCAGGCGAACAGCCTCCTGGTAAGCTTTGAGGATAAAATCCCTGCCTGCAAAGGCAGAGACCAGCATGAGCAGGCTCGACTTGGGGAGATGAAAATTGGTCAAAAGCCTGTCGATAACCTTGAACGCATAGCCGGGAAAAATAAAAAGGTCCGTTGTATGCTGTCCTGACCGCACTCTCCTCATTTCATAGGCACTTTCCAGAGCTCTGACCGATGTGGTCCCCACAGCGGTAACCGGACGGTTAGCTTTAATTGCGTTGTTGATGTCTCTAGTCGTCTCCTTGGAAATGGCAAAGTTTTCTGTTAGCATGCGATGGTCCTCCACGTGTTGAACCCGGACTGGCTGGAAAGTGGCCAAGCCCACATCCAGTGATAAATCACATATCATGACACCCTTATCCTTTAATTTATCGAGGAGTTCTTGGGTGAAGTGGAGACCGGCCGTAGGAGCGGCGATGGATCCCTCTTTTTGGGCAAAAACGGTCTGGTATCTATCCAGATCCCCCACCCGGAATTTGAGGTCGCCTTTTTTGCGTCTGATATAAGGGGGGAGGGGAGCGAATCCTGCCTTTTTTAGAAGAGAAACAACTTCCCCTTGTTGAAATCGTATCACCCGCTTTCCTTCTGGTTCGATTCCAACAACTTGTCCGCTGGAGTCTTTGGCGAATGAAATTTCATCTCCCCGTTTGACGCATTTGGCGGGGCGACATAACACTTCCCATGTATTTTTCTCTTTTTCTTCGAGGAAAAGAAATTCGATGGATTTGCCATCCTCCTTTTTACCCCAGATTTTTGCTGGTATGACTTTGGATGAGTTCAAAACCAGAACGTCTTCCTTTTTGAAATATTTGGGGATATCGAAGAAATGGGAATGGTAAATCTCTCCGGATCCTCGGTCGCAGATCATCATCCGCGAATGATCTCTTTTGTGCAGAGGAACTTGGGCGATGAGTCCCTGGGGAAGATAGTAATTAAATTCGGAAACCAGCATGTCTCATTTTTTGAACAGTTTCCCCTGGGAAGGGGAATGCGGAGTGAGCCCGAGGTGTTTGTAGGCCTTGTCCGTCACGCGACGACCACGAGTCGTTCTCTCTAAAAAACCTATCCTCATAAGAAAAGGCTCGTAGATGGATTCGATCGTATCTTTTTCTTCATCGATGGCAGCAGCGATGGTGCTGATCCCGACCGGCCCACCCCTGAAGTTTTCGATAATCGTCAAAAGCATCTTGCGGTCCACATCATCCAGCCCGAGGGAATCGACTTCCATCATATCCAGAGCCTTGGTGGCTTCCTTTATGGTGATTTGTCCGTCTGCAATGACATCGGCATAGTCTCTTGTCCGTCTGAGCAGACGATTAGCCACACGCGGGGTGCCTCTCGCCCGGCTTGCGATATGTTGGGCTCCCGGATCATCTATCGTTACCTTAAGGATGGAGGCGGATCGTTTGATGATCTGCTTCAAATCTTTCGGATCATAATAATCCAGCCGGTGGATGATCCCGAATCGTCCCCTCAAAGGAGCTGTGATGCGGCCTGCACGGGTTGTGGCCCCGATCAGCGTAAATTTTTTGAGCCTCAATTTGTGGCTTCTTGCACTCGGGCCCTGTCCGATGACGATGTCCAGACGGAAATCTTCCATAGCTGAGTACAAGATTTCCTCCACCGCAGGGTGGAGTCGATGGATTTCGTCGAGAAAAAGAATTTCTTTGTGCTGCATGTTGGAAAGGATGGCAGAGAGATCCCCGATCCTTTCGATCACGGGCCCGGATGTCGGTTTGATCCCCACGCCAAGCTCTTTGGCCATCAGGAATGCAAGGCTGGTTTTGCCCAAACCAGGAGGGCCGTACAGGAGCACATGGTCGAGGTGTTCATCTCTTTTGCGAGCTGCTTTGATGAAAATTTTAAGGTTTTTTTTGATGGTTTCCTGACCGACAAACTCTGCGAAACTTCTGGGGCGGAGATTGTCCTCGAACTCCAGGTCTTCCTTGGTTCGGACCGGACTCAAAACATCTGTCATTGCGTTGTCCTCGATCTTAAATCTTTGCTAATTTTTTAAGACTTTCGCGCAAAAGTTTATCAAAACCAGCGTCTAAGGAAAAGGTTTGGAGGCATTCATCCACAATTTTTTCCACCTCTCTTCTCTTAAATCCGAGATTCATCAAAGCAGATATCAGCTCTTCTTTTTCCTTGATGCTCTGGGTTTCAAAAACCTTTTCTTTGAGATCCAGTTTCTCTTGGAGTTCCAATGCGATGCGCATGGCTGTTTTTTTCCCGATTCCAGGGATCAAAGATATACGTTCCACATCACTTTGCCTGATGGCATCCTCGAGATCTGAAGTCTCTATTCCCGATAGGATATTCAGGGCAATCTTGGGGCCTATCCCTGAAATATTGATGAGTTTTAAAAAAAGGCCCCTTTCCTTTTCTGAGTAAAAACCAAATAGAGCGAAAGAGTTATCCGTCACATGGGTATAGATGTGAAGTTCTGCCACATCGTTGATGTCCCCTAACTTCAAGTACGTCGAGAGAGGAATGGATGTACAATATCCCACACCTCCGATGTCGAGGATAACCTGGGAAGTCGTTTTTTGGATCAAGTTTCCTTTTAAATAAGCGATCATGTTTTAGACCTTTTTCCTTCAGTTGGATTGATTTGCATATGAAACATTCGGGTGTTGAGATGACAGAATGCGGTTGCCAAAGCATCGGCTGCATCCGTTCCCAGATCTTTTTCCTGCATGTTGAGAAGGATTTTTATCATGGTTTTGACTTGGGCTTTATCCGCACGTCCATAACCGGTGACAGCTTTTTTGATTTCCAGGGCTGAATATTCGTATAACGGACAGTTTTGAGATGCCACCGCGACAAGGACGGCCCCTCTGACCTGGCCCAATGTGATAGCGGTTTTAACATTTTGCGCGTAAAACGGATTTTCGATGGCCACTTCTTCCGGTTCGTGAGTGCGGATGATCTCTTCCAGACGATTTCTGATCATGTTGATTTTATTGAGGAAAAGAAGCCGACGGGAGGGTTTTATGGCTCCGTATTCCAGGATGGAATACCTGTTGTCGGCATATTCGATGATGCCAAATCCTGTGGATTGGACGCTGGGGTCGATGCCGAGAACCCTCATGTATTTCAGTTTGAATATTGAGCGATTTCCTCTTCGTCAATGTCAAAATTGGCCCACACGTTCTGGACATCATCGTGGTCTTCCAATTCTTCCATCAGGCGGAGTAGCTGCTGGGCCTGTTTTCCTTCCAATTTGATATAATTCTGAGGAATTTGTCCCAAGTTTGAGGCCGCTATCTCGATGTTGTTGTTTTTTAAAGCCTCGACGACGGCTTCGTACTTATCGGGAGGAGTAAAGATTTCGTAATTGCTTCCGTCCTCTCTCAGGTCTTCGGCACCTGCTTCCAAAATGATGTCGAGAAGGTCATCCTCTGAAGCCTTGGATTTTTCCACAACCAGATATCCTTTACGATTGAACATCCATGCTACGCAACCGGATTCCCCGATGTTCCCGCTGTTTTTGCTGAAGATATGCCGCAGTTCGGATACAGTCCTGTTTCTGTTATCGGTGAGGATTTCTAAGAAAATAGCCACACCTCCCGGGCCATATCCCTCGTAAGTGATTTCATCGTAGGTGACTCCTTCTAATTCACCGGTTCCCTTCATGATGGCCCGCTTGATGTTATCCGCGGGCATATTAACGCCTTTCGCGTCAGAAATGGCCTTGCGCAACCTGGGATTGGCATCTGAGTCTCCGCCCCCCATACGGGCCGCCACCGAGAGTTCACGGATGATCTTGGTGAAAATTTTTCCCCTCTTGGCATCCTGAGCAGCTTTTTTATACTTGATGGAATGCCATTTTGAATGCCCGGACATTTTGACTCCTTTTGATTATTTTTCAGTGAAATTCTAGCATAAACCGAAAAGGATTAAAAGCGGAGGAAGGTGTGGAAGCATCTCTATTTCCGTGATATCACAAAAGGCTTTATATCGGCTTTTAGGAATGGTTTTACTCCCGTGAAGATTTTTAACGCCATTCCCTCACCGCTCTTCTCTTAAGCTGCGGAACTCCGCGCGTTAACTCCCAATCTCTACTACTCTAGTCTCTGTTCCCATGTTTGTCCGAATCTCTTATCTTTTAGTAAAGTCGTGCTCAATACA
>DAOVBT010000323.1 GCA_030670375.1 Candidatus Aminicenantota bacterium
TTCATAGACAAAATCATGGACATTGAATTTAATCGTTTCCAATTCCACTTTTTGCGCTTCCACTTTTGTGAAGTCCAACAGATCATTGATGAGGGTCATCATGGATTCTGCCGATTTTTTAATACCCGTTATGTATTCTTCCTGTTCAGGGGTCAAATTTGTTTCGAGAACAAGATCGGTCATACCCAGGATTCCATTCATAGGCGTGCGGATCTCATGGCTGATATTGGCAAGAAATTCACTTTTTGCTTGATCAGCGCCTTGAGCCTTTTTCTGAGCTGTCACAAGCTGAGTCACATCTACCAGGTTCACGATGATGCCTTCATACCTGCTTTTGAAATAAATAGGCTGGAGACGCATGATTGTCTCTAGCCCAAACATGGGCCTTTGTATGATTACAGGCTGGGATTTTGTTGATGTCCGAAAGTTTTCTATATGGTTTTTTAATGTATCCGCTGAAATGCCGGTGTGGAAGTCCCATAAGCTTTGGCCGATGACATCAATCTTTTCTCTTTTGGCTAGGCGGAGGAAATAGTCATTCACTTCCACGATAATGTTGTTCCTATCAGCAAATACAACACCCTCTTCCATGCCGGATATCATGGCCGCAAGTTTGGCGGTTTCTTTCTGAAGGGCCTCTTCAGCTATTTTGCGTTCGGTGATGTCTTGGAGTTGGACCAGATATCCACCAGGATTGTTTTTGTCATCCTTTCCGATCGGTGTTATCAAAAGATCGAGATAGATCGAACCACTTTTTGAGGTTTCATATATGTTGAATTCCTTGATTCTTTCAAAATCAACCAGGGTTTCGTATCTGGCAATTTCACCCCTTATCAGTTTGTTTCTTGCTTCCTCCGGCAGGTTGGGATTTTGAAAAAGATTCAGCCTGTTCGATGCCTCGATGGTCTGGATTCCGAATATTTCCAGGCTGGCTTTGTTGGAATCGATCAGATTCCCCCCAGAATTATACAGTTCGATTCCTATCGGAGACTCTTTGAATATATTCCTGAAGTGTTCTTCGCTTTTTTTAAGCGACTCTTCCGCCTTTTTGCGTTCCGTGATATCACGGAGCACACCTTCCATACCGATGGGATGGTTGTTTTCATCGAAGAGCAATCTTGCATTGACCGATGTGTGTATCTTCCTTCCATCTTTGGACACGAGATTTAATTCGTAGTCGTTTGCGAATCCTTCTTCCTTTAGCTTGGCCATCAAGGCGTCACGATCATGGGGACTTTCGTAAAAATCCGTCACCGGGTGGCCGATAACTTCTTCGGGAGAAAATCCGGCTTGGTTCAAAACAGAAGGGCTGATTTCTGTGATTATGCCATCCCTGTCTGTCCGGTAATAGACGTCGTGGAAGGATTCAAAGATCATCCTGTACTTTTCTTCGGATTCTAGAAGGTTTTTCTCCGCATTTTTGCGATCGGTGATGTCCTCTCCTGAGCTCAGGGTGCCTGTGATGTGCCCATCTTCATCTCGAAGGGCAATGTTATGCCAAGCGATTATCCTTTCTTTGCCCTTTTTATCCAAAACAGGGTTCTCATGATATTCATTTGATTCAATTTCAGCGTTCATCGACTTAATAAAAACATGCTTTATATCACCCCTTATTCTCTCTGGAATAAAGTCATCGAACCAGTTTTTACCCAGGATTTCCTCTTGTTCATAACCGAGGATATCGCAGCCTTTTTGGTTTATTAGGGTAATTTCACCTCTTTTATCGAGGCCGAGAAACATGACACCTGCGATGTCCAGATATTTTTGGGCTTTATCTCTCTCCTCGCAAACGGCCTGTTCAATCTGTTTTTGTTCCGTGATATCCCGGTAAATGCCGTAGACGGCTTCCAATTTTCCATCGACAATGATTGGAGAGGTAAGAATGGACACATTGATCAGTTGGCCGTCCTTCCGCCGCCGGACAGTTTCCAGTCTCAGTTTTTCGCCACGAATTGTGCGTTGCGTGATGAAAAGAGCTTGATCTTGAACATCGCTGGGAGCAACCAGCTGGTCGATGTGCTGCCCGACAATTTCCTCATTCGTGTATCCGAAAAGTCTCATGAACTCACTATTGGCCCTTAAGACATGCCCCTGTTTTCCGGCCAGAACAATGGCTTCTTGGGCGCTTTCGAATAGTTGGTCGACATAAGCTCTTTCGATTTGAAGTTTTTTCTCAAGGTTCATGGAAACATCATGAGTGGAGGGAAGCCTCATTTCCTTTCTGAGGCTTTCAAAGATGTCTTTTTCGTCTTGCATCTTATTTTTGTATTAAAGGGATTTGGAAAGGATGATTCTATCTCGACCTTTCTTTTTTGCCGAAAGCAGAGCGTTATCGCTAGCTTGAATAAGCTCCATTCTTGAGACTTGGAGGAACTTCTCATTGGATACACACCCGATGCTGATGTTGATTTTCAAGGAGCCGACCTCGGTGGGTATCTTTTCGTTAGCAACAGAGTCATAAAGTCGCTTTGCGATATTTTTGGCCTCCTTATTGCCGCAATTAGGAAGGACGACAAGAATTTCGTCTCCTCCATAACGACCGATCCTATCATAGGGCCGGATGGCGCTTCTTAACCGGTCTGCTACTTCGACGAGTACCTCGTCTCCGATCAGATGACCGTAGCGGTCGTTTATTCGCTTGAAATGATCGATATCGATCATCACGACTCCGGTTGGAGTGTTTTCTCTCTCTCCTCTTTTTAATTCTGTGTCTAAAAAATCAAAAACCTTGTTTCTATTCCACAATTTTGTCAAGTTATCCAGACTGGCAAGCCTGATACGCTTATCCTCATTCTTGATGATTCTCTCTCCGTTCTGAACACGGTACTTCAGTTCCACAAAGCTGTAAGGTTTGGTCATGTAGTCATCGGCACCTGTCGATAGACCTTGTATGATGTCGTCCTGCCCCCCTCTACCTGTAAGCAGAATGATGTATATGTACTTCGAGTCCTCCTTTTGGTACTCGTTGCGGATCTTGCGCGATAGTTCTATCCCATCTATTCCTGGCATATTCCAGTCCAGAATAGCCAAACGGATATCGTTTGTTCTCGCGAGTTCCCAAGCTTCGTTTCCATCTCTGGTGACAACCACCTCATACCCCCATTCCTTAAGGTTGTTCTCGAGAGCCTTGCACGAAATAAAATCATCTTCAGCTATTAATATTTTCATTTCACTCTATATGTTGCCTTTCTTCACAAATTGGTGCTTATCCATTCCTCTTCCATGATTTTATACAGGCAAAAAACAGGGTCAATCGCCTTTCCAGGTGATTAGAGGGGTGATATTCCCCCCCCCGCAATCACCTTTATGGAGGGGAAATATGGCTTTTGTTTCAGCCGCCAATGGACTATAATGGTGTCCAAAGGTTCTTTTTATGCAGGGAAACAAAGTTGTCACGGCCTCGCTGTTGATCATCGTCATTTTCATCGGGGGTGTGGTTCTCCGGCTGGCCAAGCCAGTGCTTTTTCCGTTTTTTCTTGCCGTTTTTGTTTAGTTCGGGTTTGAAACAATGGAGGATTTTTTATACCGCCACAAGATTCACCCTGCTATTTCCGGTATTTTTAATTTTATAATGAAGTTTTTCAAACTTTAAATCTT
>DAOVBT010000102.1 GCA_030670375.1 Candidatus Aminicenantota bacterium
CAGCGGAAAATTCACAAAAGAAGAGATCCCCGATGATATGAAGAATATCGCTGAGAGCAAAATCCAGGAACTCACAGAAATGGTTGCGGAAAATGATGAACAGTTGATGGAGGTTTACTTTGATAAAGGGGAACTCTCACCCGATGAGCTCAAAGAAGGCCTGAGAAAAAGCATTGCCAACCGACAGTTTTTCCCGATCCTGGTGTCTTCTGCCCTGTTGAACATCGGTGCCCAGCCTATCCTTGATGCCATCGTGGACTACATGCCGACACCCCTCCAGATCGGGGAGATCAAAGGGGAAAAAGGGGCTGTAAAAACGACCACAGATGAGCCCTTTTCAGCTCTTGTGTTCAAAACGATTTCGGATCCCTATACCGGAAGGATATCCCTGATGAGAATCTTCTCCGGCAAAGTGAATCCCGATGCCACAGTCACCAACTCCAGCAAAGAGGTGGGCGAAAAACTCGGCGGACTGTTTTTTCTCCAAGGCAAAGAACAGATTCCGGCCGGGCAAGCCAAGGCTGGTGACATTGTGGCTACGGCCAAGCTGAAGGACACATCAACAGGGGATACCTTGTGTGCTAAAGGAACCTCCGTCGTATTCTCCAGCATCAAATTTCCCGAGCCTTCGATTTCTTTTGCTATAGAGCCCAAAACCAGGGCGGATGAGGACCGCATATCCCAAGCTGTTCACAGGATTACCGAAGAGGATCCGACAGCGAGAATTGAAAGGGATCCGGAGACCAATGAGTTGATCATTTCCGGCAACGGCCAGCTTCATGTGGAGATTATCACCGAACGCTTGAAAAAGAGATTTAGCGTGAATGTCGATCTCAAGCCGCCAAAAATACCTTACAAGGAAACCATAAAGGGCAAGTCCGATGTGCAGGGAAAATACAAAAAACAGACCGGCGGTCGAGGTCAGTATGGCGATGTCAAAATAAAGATGGAGCCCCTGTCCAGAGGTTTGGATTTTGAATTCGAGGATAAGATTTTTGGAGGCTCGATTCCCAAAAATTATATCCCTTCGATCGAGAAAGGCATCCAGGAAGCACGCAAGAAGGGGATGATCGCGGGCTATCCTGCGGTAGATTTCAAGGTCATCCTGTACGATGGTTCCTACCATGATGTCGACTCCTCGGATATTGCTTTCAAAGTGGCCGCATCCATGGCTTTTAAGAAAGCAGCAAAAGAGGCCAAACCCACCATCCTGGAACCCATCATGAATGTCGAAATCTATACTCCGGAAGCTTACATGGGGGATATTATGGGAAACCTCAACGGCCGGAGAGGAAAGGTTCAGGGGATGGAACAAAAAGGCAGCTTGCGGATCATAAAGGCTCAAGTTCCGATGGCCGAGATGCTGGATTTCGAGCCGACCTTAACCTCTATCACAGGGGGAAGGGGGTCCTTCATGATGGAGTTTTCCCGCTACGAAGAAGTCCCCTCCCATCTTCAACAAAAAATCATCGATCAGTCTGTAAAAGATGGACGAATCAGGGCTGAAGAAGAATAATAATCCCGTCTACTTTATCTCGAAAATTCTCACTGCTTGAGATTGTGATGAAACAACGTGAAAATCTAATTGCGGATTTTTTTGGGTTGCCTCTTTGGGTGCTGCTGTGTTAATTTATCAAAACGAGGAGAAAAAAACCATGAGCCGAATACCCCTATTTCTTGCGATCAGTCTCATTTTATCTGCATTTATTGTTTTTGGAGACCAGGAGGAAGAAATTCTCCGTCTTCAAATCGGAGATGAAGCCTTAAGAGAAAAAACCATGGCCGTTTCCCCAGGAAAAATTTATGCGGCAAATACCGGAAATCCCGTTTCTTTTGACGAGATGATTCGCGGAATGGCCAAAAGCCGGCTCGTGTATGTCGGAGAGACCCACAACAGCCTTCCGATGCATCAGATCCAAGCCAAAATCATTCGAGGACTTTACGAACAAGATAGGGGTTTAACGGTGGGTTTCGAGATGTACCCGGTTACCAAACAGGAGGTTTTGAATAAGTGGAGTTTGGGCCTCCTTTCGGAGAAGGAGTTTATCCGGGATGGTCAATGGTATGTGAACTGGAATTTCCATTTTGGGTTTTATCAGGATATTTTCAGGGTCGTCAAGAAAAATGCGATTCCGTTGTATGCTCTGAATGTTCCAAGAGACATAATTACAAAATTGAGGATGAAAGGCTGGGAAGCCCTCTCGGAGCAAGAAAAGGGAATGGTTCCTGAGCCCGACCTTACCCATAAAGACCACAGGACGCTGATTCGCACTATTTTCGAAGGTGCAGACCTGCCCCACCAGATGAAAGGGAAAGGATTGGAAATGGCTTTCGAGGGGCTTTACAGAGCCCAGACTGCTTGGGATGAAACCATGGCCCATCATGCTCTCGCCGCTTTGTATAAGGAAGAAGGAAAAATTGTAGTGCTTGCAGGTTCAGGTCACTTGCTTTATAACTTGGGGATCAACCTCAGGGCTTATAATAAGAGTCAGTTGCCCTTCAAGACGGTGGTATGCATCGTCATTCCCAAAGGAAAAAAAAGTGTCGAAGTTTCTTGCAGTTTAGCGGATTATGTTTGGGGCCTGCCGGAGGAGGGGAGGCCTGTTTATCCCTCGGTAGGATTGCGGTTTAAAAAATTCGATGGGCTGGATAATTTAGTGATCGAGAGGGACCCGATAGATGGAGTTGCCAAGGGAACTGATTTTAAAAAGGGCGATGTAGTCCTGTCCGTCGATGGGAAAAAGCACTCGGATATCAACGAATTGAGAACCTATTTAGCCAGGTTTACTTGGGGAGATCAAGTGACGTTTCAGCTTCTAAGGGATACTCAACAGATCGAAGTCCTTTTGAAATTTCAGATGCCCCAAGATGACACCGAGAATCTTTGATATTCTCCCTTCTGTAGTAATAAAATTTAATTTTTATGCGGTGGAGGGTCTTATGCGAAACTTGATTCCTACCGGTTCACTGCGGATCTAGATATCGATCAATAGAGCACAGGAAGATCAGGCTAGAGCTTCTTTGACTTTAGCTCCCATGTCGGCCGGACTCTGGGCAACATAAACGCCCGCTTGTTCCAGGGCTTCCATTTTTTCTTTGGCTGTACCCTTGCCGCCGGCAATAATTGCTCCAGCATGCCCCATCCTGCGTCCTGGAGGGGCAGTCTGTCCTGCGATAAAACTCACGACGGGTTTGGTGTATTCGTTCTTGATGTATTCGGCGGCTTCTTCTTCGGCCGTTCCTCCGATCTCGCCGATGAGGACAACAGCTTCTGTATCATCATCCTCCTTGAACATCTGCAACAGTTCGATGAACTTCAGACCGACGATCGGATCTCCGCCGATTCCTATCGCCGTGGATTGGCCGTATCCCTGAATGGAAACCTGTTGAACAGCTTCGTAGGTTAATGTTCCTGATCGGGAGATAATACCGATAGATCCGGGAGTATGGATGTGCCCGGGCATGATGCCGATCTTGCATTTTCCGGGTGATATAATCCCGGGAGTGTTAGGGCCTATAAGATGACAATCTTTGCCGTTCAAGAACTGCTTGACTTTGATCATGTCAAAAGTGGGAAGTCCTTCCGTTATGCACACAACGAGTTTCACGCCTGCATCGGCCGCTTCCATGATGGCATCTGCGGCAAAAAAGGGCGGCACAAATATGGCCGCAGCATTGGCTCCCTCTTGATCGACCGCCTCAGAGACCGTGTTAAACACAGGAACATCCAAGTGAGTTTGTCCTCCCTTGCCGGGTGTGACCCCTGCCACAACCCTAGTGCCGTATTCCTGCATCCTTTGTGTATGGAATGTGCCTTCTCCTCCAGTTATTCCCTGCACGACAAGACGCGTTGTTTCATCGATTAAGATACTCATGGTCCACTCCTCTATTATTGTCCTTGTGTTGCCAAGGGAACGACTTTATCCGCGGCTTCCTGCATGCTCGAGGCCGGTTGAAAGCTGAGACCGGATTCTTCCAAGATTTTTTTGCCCTGCTCAACATTTGTCCCTTCCAATCTCACCACCATCGGAATTTTGAGCCCCAACTCTTTGGCTGCTTTCACGATTCCGTTTGCAACGAGGTCGCATCGGACAATACCGCCGAAGATGTTGATCAAAGCCGCCTTCACGTCTTGATCGGAGACAAGAATTTTGAATGCGTTCTTGACTGATTCTTCAGACACACCTCCGCCAACATCCAAGAAGTTTGCCGGCATGCCCCCCGTGTACATGATGATGTCCATGGTCGCCATAGCCAAGCCGGCTCCGTTGACCATGCACCCGACGTTTCCATCCAGTTTGATGTAATTAAGATCAAATTTGGATGCTTCTACTTCGAGAGGATCCTCTTCATCCAGGTCTCTCATTTCATGGACTTCAGGATGGCGAACAAGGGCGTTATCGTCGAAATTCATCTTGGCATCCAGGGCCAGCACATTTCCCTGTTTTGTTATGAGCAAGGGATTGATCTCGGCCAAGGAGGCATCCGTTGCTTGGAAAGCCTTATACAATGTGCTCAGGAATTTGACGGCGTGCTTCTGGGTGTCCCCTTTAAGTCCGAGCTTGAATGCCAGCTTTCTTGCCTGGAATCCCAAAAATCCCGTGGATGGATTGATGTACTCTTTGAAGATCAACTCTGGGGTTTCAGCGGCGACCTTCTCGATTTCGACTCCTCCTTCAGACGAGGCCATGACAACAGGCGCCTCTTGGGCTCTGTCGATGACGATTCCGATATAGAGTTCTTTGTCGATGTCTAGAGCTTCTTCTACCAGGAGCCGTTTGACCGTTTTTCCCTCTGGTCCTGTTTGATGGGTAACAAGTGTCATCCCGATCATGTCCTGGGCTAACGCTTCTGCTTCTTGGGGAGTGTTGGCGATTTTGACGCCTCCTCCTTTGCCTCTTCCGCCCGCATGGATCTGAGCCTTCAAAACAACTCTAGGTCCGATTTTTTCTGCGATTTTTTTGGCTTCGGCTGGGGTAGAAGCAACTTCTCCTTGAGGAACTGGGACGCCAAATTTGCTCAGAATTTGTTTGGCTTGATATTCGTGTATTTTCATTGCACTAATCCTTTTAACCTGAATTATTCATAAACATGATTTTTCTAACGGCATTTAATGCTATATGCATTGAAATCAGGGGCATGTAGCAGAAATTCAGGGCAACCTGCATAATATATAAATTATCCAGGTTAAAAAAACTAGAAAATTCAGGAGTTTTGTCTGCTATTCTATCTTATATTGTTTTTTGCCCTCTTGGTACAGGTCTCCTCCGTACATGTCGTTGATCACGATGCAAGGGAATTCTTTGACCTTGACCCGTCGAATGGCTTCCGGGCCCAACTCGGGATAGGCTATCACTTCTGCCTCTTCGATGCTCTTTGAAATTAGAGCACCAGCTCCTCCGACTGCCGCAAGGTACACAGCTTTGTACTTTTGCAAGGATTCTTTGACTTCTTCATTCCGGGATCCCTTTCCGATCGTGCCTTTGATTCCCAGGCGATGCAGGGTGGGAGCAAAGGAGTCCATTCGGTAACTGGTTGTGGGGCCTGCAGATCCGATCGGTTTTCCTGGACGTGCAGGAGTAGGGCCGACGTAATAGATGAGTTGTCCTTCTACCTCAATAGGAAGGTCTTTGCCCTCGTTGATGAGATCGATCAGTTTTTTGTGTGCGGAATCTCTTCCTGTGTAAAGGTATCCTGTGATGTAGACAGTATCTCCTGCCCGAAGGGTTTCGATGACATCGTCCGAAATCGGTGTTGTGATTCTGTGTTCGGCCATTTTCCTTAAAATTTTAGCAGGTCGATAACGCTACGAACAGCAGCTTCGGAATTCTTAATAGCTTCCTTTTCTTCTTCTGTCAGGTCGATCTCTATTATTTCTTCGACCCCGTCAGCGCCTAATTTAACAGGAACTCCAAAATAGAGCCCATTGATCCCATATTCTCCTTCAAGATATGCAGCGCAGGGGAGAATTTTCTTCTTATCTTTGACGATGGATTCGACCATCTCGGTTACTGCCAGGGAAGGGGCATAGTAAGCACTTCCGGTTTTTAGATATTTGACAATTTCGCCGCCGCCTTTTCTTGTTCTCTCAATGATGGCATCAAGCCTGTCTTGAGGGATAAAGTTGGATATAGGGATTCCGGAAATAGTCGTGTATCGAGGGAAGGGAACCATGGTGTCTCCATGACCTCCTAAGACTAAAGCCTGGATACTTTCCACAGAAACATTTGTCTCCATGGATAAAAAGGCCCTGAAGCGGGTCGTATCTAAAATTCCTGCCATTCCGAAGACTCTATTCTTGGGGAATCCACTGACTTTGAAAGCCGTGTATACCATGGCATCTAGAGGGTTAGATACCACAAGAAGTAGAGCATCAGGAGAATGTTTGACGACATTTTCGGTGACTATTTTAACGATTCCAAAATTTGTCCCTACAAGTTCATCCCGACTCATTCCCGGCTTTCTTGGAACTCCAGCAGTAATGACTACGATATCGGAATTCGCTGTGTCTTCATAAGAATTTGTTCCAAAAATCCTAGAATCATACTTGCCGACTGGTCCACCTTCACGCATATCCAAACCTTTTCCGATGGGCATATCTTCGATGATATCCAGCAGTACGACATCTCCCAATTCTTGTTCGGCAATTTTAAAAGCTGTTACCTCTCCGACATGACCGGCTCCGATTACGGTAATCTTTTTTTTCATTGAAATACCTCCTGTAAAATTTTTCGGTTAGGAAAATAGATTATATTCTAACCAATTTAATTTTTAAACCATTCTTAAGTATATTCTTTTGTTTGCGATTTACGATCTATTTTATGTAACCTTCCCAGCGTTCCTTGAGGTTGGGATCCTGTATGGTCTCCATGATGTAGTGGGCGTAATCTTCGCCTGTAGCTCCCGTGTCACGGCCGGTCGTTACAAATTTTTTCTCGTAGTTGCCGCAGATATCCAGAGCCATTTCCAAATTTTTCGCCCTGGCT
>DAOVBT010000221.1 GCA_030670375.1 Candidatus Aminicenantota bacterium
TTTGCGTGAAAGACAAAAAATACCGGGCGATGTCCACCATACAGTCGGAATCGTCCATAACCAACAAACCACCCGAGCCCATCATGGCCCCCACTTTGGTAAGATCTTCGTAATCCACTCTGGTGTACGCCAGTTCGGCCGGGATGCAGCCACCGGACGGGCCTCCTATCTGAACAGCCTTGAACGGCCTATCGTTTTCGATGCCGCCGCCGATGTCGTGGACGATCTCCTGTATCGTGATGCCCATCGGAACTTCGATAAGCCCGCCACGGGCAATTTTTCCGGCCAAAGAAAAGACTTTGGTCCCCTTGCTTTGGTCTGTTCCCATTCGGGCGAATGTTTCGGCCCCATTTCGGATGATCCAGGGGACCGTGGCAAACGTCTCGCAATTGCTGACTAAAGTCGAATGGCCCCAGAGTCCTTTTTGGGCAGGATAGGGCGGCCGGTACCGGGGATTGCCTCGTTTTCCTTCCAAAGAAGCGATCAAGGCCGTTTCTTCCCCACAGACAAAAGCACCGGCTCCCTCCAGAATGTGCAGGTTCAAGGAATATCCTTTCTCCAGGATGCCTTTCCCCAAAAGCTCTTCATCCTGGCATTGTCTCATAGCATTTTTAACCCGATGGACGGCAAGGGGATACTCCGCACGAATGTAGAAATATCCCTCATGGGCGCCCACTGCATAGGCGGCAATGATCATCCCCTCGATAACGCGAAAGGGATAGGATTCCAGGATCATCCGGTCCATGAATGCGCCCGGGTCCCCCTCATCGCCATTGCAGATAATATACTTCGTTTCATCTTGAGATTGCTGGACCACTTCCCACTTCTTCCCCGAGAGGTATCCGGCGCCTCCCCTCCCTCGAAGTCCGCTCAACTTGATTTGCCCGATAACTTCTTCAGGGGACAACTCCCCAAGACAGTTGGCTAAGGCTTCAAAACCCCCCTTTGACCGGTATTCCTCGAGATCGAGGGGATCGATCTGGCCGGAATGTTCGGTGGCGATATGTTTTTGTCTTCCCAGAAAGGCCTGGATATTCGGATCCCGCATATGCAGGGGATGCCGTGTGAACCCGTTGGTATTCGGGTCCTCGAGAATATTTTCAAAAAATTGAAAGGCTGCATTTTTGATCCGCTGGCTTATGGTTCGGGGTTTGTAATGCCTGAGTATGATGCGTCGCACATCTTCCGGCTTTACACTGTCATAAAGGACAGGATCTTTTTCCGGAACACTCACTTCCAGAAGTGGTGTCCGGTGGCACATCCCCACACACCCGACCCTCTTGACTTGGGTGTTGATCCCGGTTTCAACCAGAGATCTCTCCAGCGCCTGTTGTACCCTGTGGCTCCCGCTGGCCACACAGCAGGATCCCAATCCGATCTTGATTTCGCCAACTTTTTCACTCGTAACTTTTCGATCACGCGTTTCCTCTGTACTTCGGGTTTTATGCCGGAGAAAATCCTGGAGAATATGGGCAACACCATTCGTTTTCACATGCCCGTATGTCACATCGTCGATCTGAACGACAGGCGCGATGGTGCAGCAGCCAAGACAGGCAATCTTTTGCACGGTGAACAGGAATTCTGGATCTGTATCCTGGCCTTGTTCGATGTGCAGTTCGCGGCAGAAGGCATCGTACACCAACTCAGAACCTTTGACATGACAGGCCGTGCCGGTGCACACCCGGATGAGGTGTTCCCCTATCGGAGTGTGGCGAAACTGGGAATAAAAAGTCGAAACACCCGTTATCGAGGCCGGCGTTATCTCGGTTATTTCACAAACCCTCCGGAGTGCATCCTCCGGAAGATAGTTGTATTTCTTTTGAATGGCATGCAGGATGGGGATAACATCGCCGGCATTTGTGCCGATATCATCGACAACCTGGTCGACAAAAGATAGGATGCTTTCCGTTTCCTGCTTCATGACCGTCCTAATTCCCTATGCAGTACAAATTTTTCATTCCCCGGATATAGATCCGATCGTGCATGAAGGCAGGGATGCTTACTGCCATCTCACCCAGATCGTTCCGGTTTATGAGTTGTTATTCCTTATCCGCTTTAAAAATATAAACGACACCTGCCATATCCATCAGATAAACCAAATCCCCGACAAGTATGGGAGAGGAGTAAAAACCTTCATCGAACTCCTCGATCCACAATCTATTGCCGGTCTTCCTTTCAAAACATGTCACAGTGCCGTAGCTGGCAGCCATGATCAAAAAGTCTTTGGTAGCCAGAGGGCTGGAAACTTCTGAAAGGTCGTCGATGTACTCCCACACAAGCTCCGCACTCTCTCCCAATTTTATGGCGGCAAGACGGGCATAGTCGTTAACCACAAACACCATCCCTTCGGCATACGCGGGAGAGGGGGCGATTTCCCCCAGCATGCATCTCACCCGCCACAATTCCTGACCGGTTCGGGGATCGTGAGACATCACGGACGGGTTGGAATTGAGGATGAGTTCTGCTCTACTTCCCGTATTCACCAAAATGGGCGATGCCCACGAAATTGCCACATCCCTCGGCTGGTCGTATACCATATCCCCGGACTGGATTCTCAAGGCCAGCAGACGCCCTCCGGTGTTCTGGTCGTACTGGACAAGAAGTAGATCTTGATAGGTGATCAACGATGAGGAGTGCCCGTAATGATTTTCCGGCACGCCCAGGTTCTTGGCCCAGATGCGCTTCCCTTCAAAATCGAGGCAAGCGATATCACCTGTCGCAAAAAGGGCAAAGACCCGGGTTCCATCGGTTGTCATCGTGGGGGCGGCAAAACCGGTATCCTCGGTAACCTGGGGTCGTCTCTCAGGAGAACCGGGAATGTCATTCAGCACAGTCTGCCAGAGAATTTCTCCCGAGTCGGCATCGATACAATACACAACTTGAGTCCTCCTGTCTCCACCGGAAAGGAAAATCCTTTTTCCCCAAATGATGGGAGAATTGTAACCAGGATGGGGAATCGGGATCTTCCAAAGGATGTTTTGACCGGAAGGGCCATCCCATTCCGTAGGAACATCTGTATGATAGGCCCAACCGATCCCCTCCGGGCCACGGAATCCGGGCCAATTATTCCTTATCTCCTGTATGCTGGGAAATTCAGAAGTGCCCTGACTTTTTTTCGGTTGAACGATGCCTATTTTTTTTAATTCGGTCTGGGACAAAACCCCGAGAACAAAGGCCAGCAGAACCAATCCCAGCCCGCCGAAAAGGATATATTTCCTGGACAAAAGTCTGCCCTCTAGGATTTTCTCCGGTTCAGGACTTTTGCTCAGATCGGGCAACCGGGGTTCGAGCGAATTCATGTATTTTAGTGCCAGAAGAAGAACGAGCACAAACGTGAACAGAAGATAACTTCCTGTTCGGAGCTGCCATTGATGGGTGAAATAGGCTTTTCTGGCCAGCAAATCGAGAGCACGGATCTGCTCTATCAAAACCGTGTCTTCCGGATTCTCTTGGAGCTTTGTCATCAGTTGAGAAATGGCCTGGCTGTTGAGGGGATCCACAGATTTTGTCTGGATGTAATTGGCGATCATCAGAACACTGAGTATCCCGGCCAGCACAGCGGCAACAACGGCGATCCTTTTGGCTATGTTGTACAAAAGTTCTTGCCTGTTCTTTCTTTTCACTTCTATTGGTTGTGTATTCATATTGTTAGGCCCTGAACTGTTTGATTTTCACATCCCGCCTGTCCAATTCTTTCAATTCCTCCGGAGTCATCAGACCCAGCCGAACTTGCTCGTATGGGCAGTAGGCAAAGCAACGCCCGCAGCTGAGGCATGCCCCTTTGTCTATGTCATACTCCAACCGTCTCCTCCGGATAAAAAGGCTGATGAGTTTCAAGCAGAGGATCACCCCGATGAAACCTCCCAATATCCAGCCCCCCTTACGGAACTGGTTTTGGATGGATTTTGCTTCGGCGAATAATTCTTCCGATGGTTTTCCCGTAGCACGGAAAGCTTTTGTCGCATCGGTCATCTCCGTCCTTTTTCCCGCATTTTCCAGAAGGACCTCCTCGGCCAAAGAGACGGTCGGGTGCAAGCGAGATAGAGAAATGTCCAATCGAGATCCGACCCAACCACTGCCGAAGACAACAACAGGAAGAAGGACAAATATGGCCGCAAACCGTTTGACGTCACTTTCTCTCCTGACGGGTGGTGTTTCGTCATCCGCTTTTTTTATGGCTCCGAAAGGACAGGATTCTTCGCACAGCCGGCAGTTGTTGCACTCATCGGGTGTGATCCTGACGTGTCGCCTGGAAAGACGAGACATCCAGTCCAAAAGCACACCATACGGGCAAAGAAAACGGCAGTAGGGACGTGCTACAACCGTTCCAAGCAAAAGCATGGACATTCCAAAAATGATCATGTTGAAATCCGCCCCAAACCGGAAAAATCCGATGAATGGATCGTACTGGCAGATGATAAAACCCGCGCCGGTTGCGGCAAACAAAACGGCCAGTCCTTAATACATATACGGAAAAATACCCAAGAGGCTGGCCAGCCATTCCGGCACATTGATTGGTTTCAGGACGACAGCATCCTGAATGGCCCCGAGAGGACAAACAGCCGCACAGAATGTGCGGCCGTAAAACAGGGCAAAAACAAGGGGCAGGACAAAAAAGACGATGACGGAGACAGGAATGACGTAAGCGGGATTAAAAAGCGCTAAACTGACGTTCTGTATGGCTCCG
>DAOVBT010000073.1 GCA_030670375.1 Candidatus Aminicenantota bacterium
CGTCGATCTTTTTCACGTTCTGCTTGTCTTTTGTGTAGTCATCTCCCGAATATGGCAAAAAACTGGCAGAATCGGTCTTAAAATGCATCGGGAAAACGATCAGCTTCGGATTGAGCTGGGAAATCACATGGTCGGCTTCTTCTCCGAATATCGTGTACTTTCCCCCCACCGGGATCATCACCACATCGACAGGGCCGATTTTTTCGACCTGTTCGGCTGTAAGTTTATGCCCGAGATCTCCCAGGTGAACCACCTTCAGTCCATCGAACTCGAAGACAAAAATGGCGTTTTTGCCCCGCTGTGATCCTTGGGAATTATCATGATAAGATGGGACGGTGTAAACTCTGACATCTTTGATTTTCTGGTCGATGTCAGCAAAATCCGCACCACCTGAAGTCAATCCTCTGAGAACCGTGGGTTTCCCAGAAACGACATCCACTTGGTTGTGGTCAGAGTGTTCGTGGGAGACCGTCACGATGTCAGGCTCGATATCTTTGGGAATCTTGTAAGCTCCCATCTTCATGGGATCGGTGATGATCCGTACGTTTTGAGATGTCTCGATCAAAAAGCAAGCCTGGCCAAACCATTTAAAGGTGACTTCTTTTGCATAGAGACAGAGATTGGCAAAAGACAGCAATACAAAAAAGGAAACAGCAAAAAGAATCACTTTTTTCATCTATTCCTCCTCTATTTATTATTTATTATGGGGTCAGACCGAACCAACATATTGATTTTAATAAAAATATCTTAAAAATCATTAAAACAGTTTAGCGGGGCCGTAATAAATAGCGTTGAACAAGAACCGGAAAGTTCCGTGGGATTGACCACGATAGACCACAGGAAAACCGATCAATATGACTTTGCCTTTGCCGTAAGGAACATCCACGATAGCAGTTTTGTTTATTAAATGTTTATCCCCGGTCGACCATCCGCTCAGCAAGGTTTCGGTCGGGTACCTGACCACGCTGGTGCCCTCGTGCACGACAAAAGCGGGGCTTCTCCGGAAGAACAGAGCTGCTCCTCTCTCGTATCCGTATGCGATCGGATGAGATGTGTCATTCAACGCCTTCAGGATCGACCCCGGGATGAAAAACTCCCTCCGGTTCAATCCTCGCACACCGTTCTCTACGCCCAGATGAAAATGTTTGATCGCAAAATCGGCTCCACCGTTCAGTGTGATGATAGTGCCCCCGTTTTTTACGAATTCAATGAGATTATTAAGTCCCACTTCGCCGATCCCGCCAGCATATTCTGCAGGAACCGCCGTCTCCGACACGCCTCTGATAATAGCACTCTCTCTGAGATCGGGGATAACGAGCACATCGAGGATTTCGTTTAGATTGCCCTTTCGGATCTCTTTATCAAAAACACTCTTGAAGGGAATCTCATACTGTTCGAGAACCCATCGCGTCCATCCCTCATCCATCGAGGCGCTCCAGCTCTTGTACAGGCCGACGCGTGGTTCTTTCAGGGCATAGACCTTCACTTTCGGCTCAACCCACAACCCGTCAAAATGGACCCAAAGCTCTTGAATGATGGATCCCATGTCTTCCAGCAGATCACCTCTGTTTTTGACGATCATGGTCCCCTCGGGATAAGTTTTTCCGTTGGCCTTGAACTTCTCAGCCGTCCAAAAGACCGTGTAATCTTTTTCCATCAATCTGTTTAAAGCTACGATGTCGTCATTGGTGGCATGCCCCCAAGCATAGCCATAGGCACTTTCCACAGCCTCTAACTTTCCTTCGGGTTTATTTATCTCATCCAGAAGCATGGTATCGACCTGGAAGGGCTTGTCGGCCTGGACCACATCCACTCCCATTAGAAGGGGCAATGTATGGCCCACCACATCATACGGAGTTTTCAGAGGACCTCCTGGCGTTTCCCGGATCTCCGGATAGACTTGCCTCTCCAAAAGTGTTTTGGCGAATCCGCCGTACGGCTGAGCCATGTACACGATAAAACTCCCTGCCGGATATTCGTGCCCATTTACATCAAAAGAGTCGGAAGCCCTGTGAATTTCCACAGCTCCCAGCTTCAACACATTCAGCATTTTCACGGCTGTGGACAAATCCCTCTGGTTGACCGGAATGATAAAGGCATACGGAGGTTCGCTGCGGGTCACCGCTTTTTTGTGGATCCTGTAGAAATTCCGAAGCCAGTTCTCACGAAGCCTGGCTGCATTGGTCAGGGCGGCCTTGACCGCCGCATAATCATACTCCACAATATCCCGGAGCGACCATTGACCTCCCTTCCAAGGCAAAGGCATGCTGACCGATTCTTCCTTTGCCGAGGATGATAAATCTTCACCTCTGATCGTTATCGGTGTGGCTCCCCGAACACTGGCCGCTTCGGTCAAAATCCGGATACCGCCGTGATAATGATGATAAGCTCTGGCCGGCGTCCAGGCGTCGAATCCGATGCTGTGAGCCACCCCGGCCTTTCCTTGCGATGTCAATTCGGTGGCGATAAACGTTCCCATCATGGCCACTTCCTGGCGGAGGATGGGATCGACATTAGGTTCGTAGGGATCGACAAAGGGCGGGACAAAAAGTCTTGCTCCCCTGCTTCCCATCTGGTGCATGTCCACGATGACCTGGGGATGCCAGGCATTGTGCACTTTAAGGGTGAGCCGCGATTCAACCTGGGTGAACATGTACCAATCGCGGTTGTTGTCGTGTCCCACATATTTGTGGTAGAGCCAGGGCATCCGGCCTCCTTCATATTTGGTGCCGACATTCTTTTTGTACCAATCCACAACCATCTGGATCCCATCCGGATTGTGCATCGGCGTGAGAAGGAGGATGACGTTATCCAGTATTTCTTCGGTCAAAGGATCGTTTTTCGTTGCCAGGTCAAAAGCCAGCTCCATGGACATCTGGCTGGCACCGATCTCGGAAGCATGGAGGGAACAGTTGACCATCACGATGGCTTTGCCTTCGGCGATGATTTTTTGTGCCTCAGTGTCTGATATCTTCCGCGGATCGGCCAGCAGTTGCTGGTATTCTCGATATTTTAAGAGGTCTTTTTGGTTTTTCTCGGATGTGATGAAAGCCACGATAAATGGATTCCCTTCAGTCGTCTTTCCGACCTCCTGGACCAGGATCCTGTCGCTCTGCTCGTCCAGCATTCGGAAATATTCGATGATCTGAAACATATCTGCCAGTTTTTTATCTGTACCCACCCTAAAACCCAAAAACTGCTCAGGGCTGGTGACTTGAGCCGACACCATGGGAGCGACAAGAAAAAAGATCAGTCCCAAATTCAGAATTTTCCTGTTTATCATTCCTCCCTCCTTTGTGGGATTAGGTTTTCGTATTATACATACTCAGGCCCAGATTGTCATGACAGCCCTACTTGCCTAAATAAGGAACGCCTTTTTTGATCCAGTCGGGAGCCGGCATGCCTTTGAGGTAATGATCGAAATATTGCTTCATCTTGATCGAATAGTCGAGTTTATTCGGATATTTTCTCAGGTGATGTGGCTCGCCGCGGTACTGGAGAAAAATGCAGTCCTTTTGGAGGCGACGCATGGCCAGATAAAGCTCGATACCTTGGTACCAGGGAACCGCCCCGTCCTCATCCCCGAACTGGATGAGCAGAGGCGTCTGGATACGGTCGGCAAAAAACACCGGCGAGTTCTCGATATACCGTTCGGGATATTCCCACAGGCTGCCGCCGATCCGGCTCTGCTCCTGTTCATACTGCATCTGGCGGGCAAGGCCTGATTGCCATCGAATGCCGCTGTAGGCGCTGGTCATATTGGAGACCGGGGCGCCTGCCACAGCCGCCGAAAAAATGTTGGTCTGCGTGATCACAAAAGCAGCTTGGTATCCACTCCATGAATGGCCGTGAAGACCGATACCATTCGGATCGGCCACTCCCATGTCGATCAGTTTCTGCACCCCCGGCACCAAACACTTTGTGGATGAATACCCGGGACGTCCGATATCGAACCACACATCCGGCAGGAACACCGCATAGCCGTTGCTTGTGTAAAACGGAAAATTCGGCCTATGGTTCACCCTCATCTGGTTGAACTCAAACATCCGCTGGGAGAAAAAGTGATAAAAATACACAATCACAGGATACCGCTTTCCTTTCTCGTAATTTGCGGGTTTGATCAGAACCCCCTGCAAAGGAATGCCGTCTATGCTATTCCACTCCACAAGCTCGGGTGTGCCCCAGGTAAACTCATCGATCTGGGGATTGACATCGGAAATCTTTTTCGGCGCAGAAAATTTCAAATCGGCTACCCACAGATCAGGAAACTCCTCGAAACTTTCTCGTGTGTACATCAGGACGTCTGATTTTTTGGCCTTGGCCCGGAATTGAAATTTCTTGTTTTCCTCGAGGAGCTTTTTTACCGCCCCTTTCCCGATTTCACAGGAATAAAATCCATGGTTCTTTTTTATGTTGTGGTAAGACGAGAGCCAAAGTCTTTCACCATTTTCAAAGTATTGTTTTTCTCGGTCTAACCTCAGCACGCGGAACGTTGTCTCGGTTCGGCGCCCTTTGCCTCCCGTTATGTTTTTGGCCTCGCCGGTGGCCGTCATAAACTGCCAGATGTCATATTTGTCGTAGATCAAGACAAATTCATCATCCTTTCCCCATCCCGCTGTCCTGTAGCTGGGGGCCATTTCTGGATAGTCATGGTCCTCATCATAAAAAGGCACTTTGAGTTTGTGAGTCAAGTTGCGAGCTTTTTCGGTCTGTCCGTCAAAAAGATACCAGTGTTCATCATCAAAATAGACAACGTACCGGCCTTCAGGCGAAAGAGAAGAACGGTCTTCGAGTTTAGCCGCAACTTCCTGCCGTTTGCCATCCTTTAAATTCACAAGATAAAGGTCCTCCAGACGGCCGTACCAAGTGATTTCCTTTTGGTATGGGATATTGGAATGACCTAAAGCAAAATCAGGATTGTCATTCAGGTCCGCCTGGGGCATATCCCTGTCGGCAAGTTGGACAAGACGTTTGGAATCGATATGGTAAACGGCTGTGAAGGTCCGATCCCTCGTTCGTGACCACTGGATTTTATCGTTTGTCTTGATCAACGGATCGTTCCAGTGCCAGACATCCAGCTCTCTTTTTTCGAGGATCTTTTGTGTGTCGAAAAGGTCTGATTCGTTGATGTCCTTTTCTCCCTCCTTCTCTTCCGGTTTCTGTGTGGCTTGATGGATCTCCAATGGCTTAAAACCGAAGAAGAGGCGATTGCCATCCTTACTCCAGGAAATCCGATTCTTTTCGGGAATCATCCATCCATCCGGAACCGCATTTGCCGCCACAGCCAGTGTCTTTGCCTTGGAATTTCCGTCCCAAATCCAGAGGGAAAAATGCCCATCTTCACCATCATCGGCACTGGCAATAAATGCCAGAAGGCTACCCTTTTCTGTCCAGGTTAAGCCAGAAAATTTGGTCCCCTCCCGCTGGGCAATCGGATTTTGTGGCAACGATTTTTCATTCAAGTCAATAAAGAACAAACCATCCTGACTCGCCTCTGAGCTAGCCACAGCAATTGCCAAATATTCGGAAGTACGATCAAAGGAATAGGCCAGGACATTCGGGATTTTTTTCTCTTTTCCGAATTCCAGTTCTCGCAGGATTAAAAGGCTTCCGGTTGTCTTTTTTGTTTCCTTTTTCTTTTCTGCTGTCGGGTCTTTTTCTGCAGGAGCTGCATCCTCCTTTTTTTGGGGCTTTCCTTCCTCTTTATGGTGGAGATAGGCTATCCATCGGGAATTATCCGCAAAAGCAAAGCTCTGCACTTTTTCGACATGTTTGACTTCGCCGGTCGCCGTCTCCAAGATGGCCATTCCCTGTTTGGGCCTATCTTTTTGAGCCTTCTCCATCTCCACGGCTTTGGGTCGCACGATCATAGCGACCCATTTCGTATCTTTCGTGATCTGGGGCTGGTGGCCTCTTGCGACGACAAATTTCGCACCGCTCTTCAGACCATGCACAACGGCCTCTCCATCTCCTCTGTCGGGTTGGATACCGTATGCCAACCACAATCCATTCTCGGAAATCACAGGATTCCGGATTTCCTTGAACTTCATGACATCTTCGAAGGTCAGGATTTTCTTCTGAGTCGCTTGGGATGGGTAAGCGAACAGAAAAAAGCCTGTGACAAGAAAAACGGCAGTGTGAAATTTCAGAGATGATTTATGCAGCATCGCTGGTTCTCCTTTATTTCGGGTGGGATAAAATAAATACGGGTGATCAAGAAGTATATAAACATGAAAAGAAGCTTATAGCAAAAAACCGAGGCAGAGGCAAGCTCCATCTGAAGATTGTGGAGCCTGGTCTGAGTGAAGCGAAGGAATCGTACCATTTCTCGCAATGACAGTTGATAGTCTTACAGCTATTTGCAGATGAGGGGAGATTTGTATAACATAGTTACAAATCAGGTGAAATAACCGACAAAAAGAAATAAAAAGGACAGCTGTGGAAAAAAGAAAATTTCCTAAGGACTTTTACGAAACACAAAAGCAGCAGTGGCAAAAAAGCCTTTTTGTGTTTGCGATGATTATCCTGTTTTACCTGTATGTCGTGAGTTTGGTCGTTTTTTCCTTTGACGCAATTGTCGGCCTTTTTTTGAAAGAAAAACCACTCTCCTCCACAGATACGATAATAGCCCTCGCTTTTGCCAGCGTTGTTTTCGCCTTGATCATCGCCACGTTCCATTACTTCGATGCCAAAAACCACGGCGCCAAATTTATCCGCAAACGTCTGCAAGCAAAATCGCCCGATCTCTCCGATCGTTATCACGCACAGTTCGCCAACACCTTGGAAGAGATACGGATAGCGGCAGGATTACCCGAAGTTCATCCCTATATCCTTCCCACATTCGCCATCAACTCGATGGCATTGATCGAACCGGACGGAACGCCGAGCGTTTTGGTGACCGAGAGCCTGGTCGCCGAATTCACCCGGGATGAACTCCAGGCCGTGATCGCTCACGAACTGGCCCATGTCGTCCGAGGCGACACCTACTACATCACGCTGGTGTGCTCGCTGGTCAATTTTTTCGAAAGATTGCGGGATGTCTCAAAACCGGAGACCCACCCCGAAGCTACCGCCTATTCCGGCCAGTCCCGCATAAGCGGGGCACCCCTTGTCTGGGTAGCCCTCACCATATCCACCCTTGTCATGCATCTTCTGAGCACGCTCATCAGCCGCCAAAGAGAAATCCTGGCCGACGCGGCAGCTGTGGAATTCAGCCGGAATCCCACACCCCTCGCCCGCGCCATTTACAAGGCTCACTTGAAAAATTCCTTTGTCGGAGATTTTAGCGTCGCCTACAGCCCGTTGCTGATCGTACCCCCTCGATCCACAGGTATCACGGACGGATTCTTCTCCCGGTTGTTCAACACCCATCCGCCTTTGATGAGAAGGATCAGGATGCTGGCGAACATGGTGCCCACTCGTCCAGCCAAGATCATCCAGGAAGTCTGGGACATCCACAAGTCCAGACAAAAGGCCCGGATCGTTCTCTCCTCCAATGATGAGGTTCAGGCCAAGAAGGATGGCAAGCCTGAACCAAAGGATATCGATACCCAAGAGGAAAAACTATGGATGATCCAATGCCCGCGGTGTCATGTTCCGCTTCGCGAGAATTATTACGAAGGAGTGCCGTTGAAAATCTGTTCGGAATGCGGAGGAAAACTCATCGATGCAGCGGTCATGGAACGGATCATCGCGCGAAAGGAAGTCGCTTTCTCCGATTACCTGAAGGCCAAAGCCAAGGATTTTGAAAAAAACTTTTTGTTCGATCCTGTGCTCCGGAAAAAAATCCATGCCGACAAATCCCCAAAAATCGTTTGTCCCAACTGCGGGGCTAAGATGAGGCCCCGTCCGTACAATTACCAGTATGTGATCCCGGTAGACAAATGCCTGCACTGTCACAAAATCTGGTTCGATGGAGATGAACTAGAAATCCTTCAAATCCTCAT
>DAOVBT010000079.1 GCA_030670375.1 Candidatus Aminicenantota bacterium
TTGATGACCCATTATCAGGACAAGATCTACATCGGAAGGGATTTTATCGACTTGTTCCAGTTCAAAAGGAAATACCTCGGAGTAAAAGAGCTTATCATCTCTTGTAAGGAACAGTACGACACACTCCTGGATAAAGCGGAAGCAAAACTCAACAAACCTCTCGTGTACAAATCCTTTTTCCAGGAGATAAAAGAATACGTGAACGAGTTGTCTACCGAGAGCATGCAAATCCTCGAATCCCTCCCACCGTACCTCGATTTCACTAAATTGAGAGGGGATGACCTGATCGACATCAATGCCCAGTTCCGCACGATCAATCATTTCATGATCGAATTGCGGGATGAGGTCGCCGAGTTTGAAAACCTGTTGAGGTTCAAAAAGGAAATGGATTTTGTCCGTTATGTAACCAAGTATAAAAAAGACCTGACAAACGACATTTCTTATTTCAACATCAAGATCAACGGGTGTTTCCAGGCAAAGATCTACAACTGGAAAAATAAGGCCTAATATTCTTCTATTCTGATCGATCCATAAGTCGTATTCAGTAAAATGGAAGGTTTGTCGGTTTCTGTATCGAAAGCCTTGATCACTTTATACCCGTTTTCTTCATCGAAACTCTGACTCAATCCTTCGGATACTTTCCATTCGATGTTGCCTCCCTTTGTTCGGGCCTCGAAGGGATATCTTCCACCAGAAGGCCAGTAGAATTTGATGTCTGTGTACTGGCCTTTGACTTCGATTGGGTGGGTAAGGGGCAAAGGTTCCAGGTTCACGTCTCCGTTGGAGTGTGCAATTTCTGTTTTTCCTTGGAAACCGGTTAATTCCACTTTTCGGTAAGAAGTTGAGATAAAAATCCTCTCTCCGATGATCGATTGCCCGTAGACTTCGAGGTTTTTTCCATCTATCTTGAGATTCCCTTGGATATCGAAAAGTTCGATTTTCCCATACCTGTTTTCTATGTCCACAGAATCCTTGGCTCCTTTGATTTCGATCCGGCTATTCCTTGCTCTGATTTGAACCGGACCAACATCCGAAAGATCGATTTTCCTGTAAGACGTTTGGATGTCGAACAATTCTGTGACATTCTGTCCGTAAACCTCTGCATACGATCCATCCACGGTCACAGAATGGCTGATATTTTCGCAATGGATCTTTCCATACTGGTGATCTATGTATGCGCTTCCTTCTACACCTATGACAGTCACGGTCGAGCTTCTGCTTTCGATCTGGCAGTCTGCTTGGATGTTTTCGACTTCAACTTCTTTATAGCTGTTTTTAATGACCAGATTTCCTGTGATGTTTTCAGCATAAACCTTTCCATTCGGATTTCTGATTTCTGTTTCTCCCACTTGAAAAATATTAACTTCTCCGTAGGAATTTTTCACGTAAACAGACATTTGTTTCGGGATCATGACCTTGAAATTTGTCCGGAACCGCCGTTTTCGGAAATCCTCTCTGTTTGTCGAGATCTGAATCCTATCGCTGTTTTTCTCGACGACCATGTTCAACTTTTCGGCCACATCATCTGCTTGCTTTTGTTCCCGGCGAAAGATTCTCTTCTCGAATGTGATCGATATGCTATCCTGATCGGTCCCTTCTACCTCAACATGTCCATGGGCATTGAAAATCCGAAGGCTAAGAGGGAAGGGAGGAGTGATCTCCTCTGTTTCCTCGTACACAAACTCTTCCTGTCCGAAATAGATGCCTTCATCCCAATCCCAATCGATCCAGATTTTTCCTGTCTGCGCGTGGTAAAAAATTATACCCACCATGATGATCAAGATGAGCAGGATGATTTCTTTGGCTTTCATTTTTTTATTCCTGAGTTTTTTCCAGCTCTTCCCGGCGTTCTTTCAATCCGTAGTAGAGCTTCCAGCCTCCCCAGATGATCAGCACGATCGGCCAGAGCCGGGCGAGGAGATCCCATACATACACATTCATATTGCTCAGGAAGATGATCACGGCCAGAGCAATCAGGACCAATCCCCAAGCCAATTTGCCGCCATTTGCACGTTTTGCCATTTTTTTTCCTCCTCTACTCTTCTTCTCGGGACTTGGTGTAATGATCCACCACAAGCTTCACGCCAACAACAAGCACACTAAAAGGAATCAAGAATTCGAACACAGTGTCATAACTCATTAACTCAAAATTGGCGAAAATGAGCACGACTCCGAGGGCAATAAGTACGATTCCCCAGAAAATCGACCCTGTTTTGACAAATTCCGGGATTTCCTCCACTTCCACGATATCCTCTTCTCCTTGAAGAGCTTTCCGGTTGATGCTCTTGGCTGTCTGGACAGCATCGAAAAGTTGGTAGAGCAAAAATCCTGCAAGCGTCAGTCCCAAGAAGGGCTGTCCCCCTCCGGTTGTCTGCATCGTGACCAACCCCGCAAAAATAAAGAAAAAAACCAAAGCTTTGCGGTATTGCATGTTGTAAAGTTGGCCTGCGCCAAACGGAAAAAAGAAAGCAAGAACCCCGGCAAGAAACGGGGATTTTGGTGGTCTTATCACAACAACTTTTTCTTCCATGTTATTCCTCCAGTTTATGTTTTCGGATGTTCATCCTCATTTCCTCTAAAAGGTTTGAAATTTTTGATGGAAACGAGAAGAGTATCCTTGTATTCACCCACCGCGTGGGTTATTGATTCGGCTTCGGCATACAGTTTTTCAACTTTGCTGAAGCCGATCTTTAAATGACTTTCGATCGATCGGTTTATCGTGCTTCTCTCCGGATGGAACACGTAAAACGAGACGAAAATGAGCAAAATCGTGGCTGCAGCCATGATCGGCTGGAATGAGGGGCGGAGCAGGAAATCGGAAACGAAACGAAATTTTCTTCTTTTTTGAGGAAGCTCATACAGTTTTTCGGTTAAGCCTTCACTCACTTCGACTTCGGGAAAGGAAGAGAGAGACTCTCTGGTTTCTCTCATCAGGGACAAAAGTTCCGCACAATCGGCACAGGTGCGGAGGTGGTTATCGACGGTTTGTCTCTCTTCCTGGGTGAGCTCGTCCTCTAGATAAGGAGACAGGAGTTCTTCGATTCGTTCACATTCCATTTACTTTCTCCCTTTTTTCCTTGAAGATTTTTGCCAGCTGTAGCCTTCCCCTGTTGACACGGGACTTTATCGTGCCCAGAGGAAGATCCATGATTTCTGCGATTTCTTCGTACTTCTTTCCCTGAATGTCGCGGAGGATGATCGCCATCCGGATCTCTGAGGAAAGATGGTTGAATCCTTCCCATACGATTTTTTTGCTCTCCTGGATCATCACGCTTTCCTCGGGGCCAGATCTGCTGTCTGCCGAAAGAAGATGCTCATTGAATTCGTCCCGCGATTTTTTTTCCCACTTGGTCTTCCGGTACTGATCGATCAGATGATTGCGTGCCAGAGTGAGGAGCCATGCGCTGAAGTTTTTTTCAAAATCGTATTTTTCGATTGAACTATGCAGCTTGAAAAAGATGTCCTGCGTTAAGTCTTCGGCTTCTTCGTAGCTGCCGGCAAATTGATAGGCAAGGTTGAAAACTTTTTTGGAATAAGCATTAACCAACATTTTCCAGGCTCCTTCGTTGCCTTGCACACATTCTTGAATGATCCTTTCTAATTGCACTTAACACATCCTGGTAGACGAGAAATATCCCAAAAAAGTTCCGTCTCCACATTCTACAAGCGTTAATTATTGGGGTCAAACCTTGACATTGGACAAAATGATATTCTTCTGTTCAAAATCGATGATTATTGCGATAAGTTAACAAAAATAGAAAATAGAAAGATTGTTTTCTGAAATGTCCAATGTCAAGGTTTGACCCCAATTCTCTCAATTTATCACGGAAATAGAGATGCTTGCTTTGATCCCATTTTTCTTGACTAAATCGGGAATATATGACACGATACATGGTCAAATTCAAAGGATACAATTCTTTATCTGGATTATTCACAAGCCGACCCGCTCCGCCCCAACATTAAGGTGGTGGTGAGGAAGTGGCAGTTTTAATGAATAATTCAGGTTCACTTTCACAAGGGAGGTTCGATATGCAAGGTATTGTTGGTTATGGCGCCTACATTCCCCGCAATCGCATCAAAGTTGAAGAGATTGCCAAGGTCTGGGGAGCAGATGCGCCGAGTTACAAAAAAGGTTTGATGCTGGAAGAAAAGTCCGTGCCTTCTCCTGACCAGGACACGATCACGATGTCGGTAGAGGCGTCCAAGAATGCGTTGAAGAGGGCAAAAATCGATCCGGCAGAGATCGGAGCTGTTTATATCGGTTCCGAATCCCACCCGTATGCTGTCAAGCCCAGCGGAACTGTTCTTGCTGAAGTGCTGGGGGCGACTCCCGAGGCCCACACGGCTGATTTTGAATTTGCCTGCAAAGCCGGGACCGAGGGAATGTATGTGGCTTTGAGTCTGGTGAAGGCCGACGAAGTCAAATACGGCCTGGCAGTGGGTGCCGACACATCGCAAGGTGCACCGGGTGATGCTCTCGAGTATTCGGCTGCAGCCGGTGCGGCAGCTTTTATCTTCGGCAAAGAAAATCTCGTGGCCAAGTCTGTCGAGACCTATGCCTACATGACGGACACGCCTGACTTCTGGCGAAGAGAATACCAGTACTATCCCCAGCATGGCGGCCGATTTACCGGGGACCCTGCCTATTTCAAGCATGTCATCGGGGCAGCCAGAGGTATCATGGAAAAGTCTGGGATGAAGCCGGCCGACTTCGATTATGTCATCTTCCACCAGCCCAACGGCAAATTTCCCCTCCGGGTGGGCAAAATGTTGGGATTCCAGAGGGAACAGATCGATCCTGGGTGGCTGGTGAATCTTTTGGGAAACACCTATTCCGGATCGTCTCCCTTAGGATTGACGTCGACCCTGGATATTTCCAAACCGGGAGACATGATTCTGATCGTATCCTACGGATCTGGAGCCGGGTCGGATGCTTTCATCTTTGAGGTGACCGACAGGATCGATGAGGTGAGAGATCTGGCTCCCAAGACCAGATATCTTCTGGGGAAGAACAAAAACTATCTCGAGTACGGCGAGTATGCCAAATTCCGCCACAAAATCAGGAAAGCTGACTAGGAGGATCAAATGAGAGATGTAGCCGTTATCGGAACAGGAATGACAAAATGGGGAGAGCTGTGGGAAAAGTCCATGAGAACGATTTTTGTGGAGACAGCTCTATTAGCTTTAAAAGATGCCGGTGTGGACCGAATCGATTCGATGTATGTCGGCTCGATGTCATCGGGATTGTTTGTCGGACAGGAACACATAGCGTCCCTATTGGCCGATTATTTGGGCCAGACGCCGGTTCCTTCTACTAGGGTAGAAACCGCATGTGCTTCGGGAGGGCTGGCTTTCAGGCTCGGATTTATGGAGGTTGCTTCGGGGATGAGCGATGTGGTTTTGGTCAGCGGGATCGAGAAGATGACCGATGTTAACGGATATGAGGCGACCTATGCGTTGGGAACGGCCGCTGACCAGGAATATGAAGGTTACCATGGGATCACTTTTCCAGGCCTGTATGCATTGATAGCCATGGCCCACATGGAAAAATACGGAACCACGCGCGAGCAGTTGGCCATGGTGGCTGTGAAAAATCATCGAAACGGAGCCAAAAATCCTCTGGCACAGTTTCCGTTTGAGACCACAATCGAAGCGGTTCTGAATTCTGTGATGGTGGCCGATCCTTTGAGGATCCTGGATTGTTCACCGATCACGGATGGGGCCGCAGCCGTGATTCTTTGCCCTGTGGAGATGGCCCGCAAGATGGGAAAGCCTATTGTAAAAGTTATCGGAACGGGTCATGCGACCGATTCCATCGCCTTGAGTTCGAGGAAAGATGTCACATGGCTCGAGGCCACGTACCAGGCAGGAAAAGCCGCCTACGAAATGGCCGGAAAAAAGCCTGAAGATATCGATGTGCTCGAGGTCCATGATTGTTTCACAATCGCAGAGATATGCGTGATGGAAGCTCTGGGTATAGTGG
The DNA here is from genome assembly GCA_030670375.1 of Candidatus Aminicenantota bacterium. Taxonomy (GTDB): domain Bacteria; phylum Acidobacteriota; class Aminicenantia; order Aminicenantales; family Aminicenantaceae. The sequence continues at coordinate 5,984 of DAOVBT010000079.1, forward strand.
AGAAAGGACAGGCTGGCAAGGCTGTCGAGGAAGGATTGACAGCAATGGAGGGCAAAATCCCGATAAACACGAGCGGCGGGTTGAAGTCCAAAGGCCATCCGGTGGGTGCTACAGGCGTAGCGCAGATTATCGAAATTATGAAACAACTGTGTGGCGAATCAGGCGAGAGACAGGTCAAGGATGCCAAGGTTGGAATGACCCAAAACATGGGCGGAAGCGGTGGCAGCGCTGTGGTTCATATTTTTGAAAAGGAATAAGGAAGGAGAAAAAAATGCCAACACCATCAAGATATTGGAGAGAGATTCCTCAAAGGTACCGGTTCGAAACCAACCAGTGCGCAAAATGCGGACTGAAATTTTTTCCTCCTCGTCTGATCTGCCCGGAGTGCAAGAATCAAGAGCTGGAAGAAGCCAAAATCGAAGAAAAGGGAAAGCTGCTCACCTATACCATCATCCGTGTCCCTCCCCATCAGTATGTCGATCAAGCTCCTTATGCCGTCGGGATCGCTGAATTGGATGACGGTGTGAAATTGACCGGACAGATCGTGGATTGTGATTTTGACGATCTTAAGATCGGAATGCGGCTGAAGTTGGAGTTTCGGAAAGTTTTTCAAGAGGGCGAATCCGGCATCCTCTGCTACGGATACAAATTCGTTCCGGATGAATTATAACTCCCAGTTATATAATTTTTGAAAAAGGCCAAAGAATTTACTAGGAGTAAAGTTAGTCCTCTAGCCTTTATTGTTTGACTGACATATAATTTGGGGCGGCTTTAATTTTTTTGGGAGTGAGACCATGTACAGAATCGAGAGCAAGGTCGATACTGAGAGTAAGGAATATAAAAAAAACTATAAGAGTTTGAAAAAAGAAGTCGAGTTCTACGAAAAAAGGCTTGCCAAGATTCAGGAAGGCGGGCCCAAAAAATACCGCGATCTCCACAAGTCACGGAAAAAACTCCTGGTGAGAGAAAGACTGGATAAAATCTTCGACAAAAACACACCTTTCCTCGAGCTGAGCGCTCTCGGTGCTTACGACCTATACGAAAACGAAGCCCCCAGCGCAGGAGTCGTGACCGGGATCGGAGTGGTTCATGGGAGAGAAGTTCTGGTTGTGGCCAACGATGCCACGGTCAAGGGCGGGACCTATTTTCCGATGACCATCAAGAAACACATCCGGGCCCAACAGGTCGCTCTGGAAAACCGTTTGCCGTGCATCTATCTGGTCGACTCCGGAGGGATTTTTCTTCCGCTTCAAGCCGGGACCTTCCCGGATAAAGAGCATTTTGGACGCATTTTCTACAACCAGGCCAGGCTTTCGGCTCTCGGTATCCCGCAGATTTCGATCGTGATGGGCTCTTGCACGGCAGGAGGGGCTTATGTGCCGGCCATGAGCGATGAGACCGTGATTGTCCGCCAGCAGGGAACCATTTTCATCGGAGGGCCTCCGCTGGTCAAGGCCGCCACAGGAGTGGATGTATCGGATGAGGATCTGGGTGGTGCGGATGTGCACTGCCGGATCTCGGGTGTGTCCGATTATTATGCCCAGAATGATTCCCATGCTCTCGAGATAGCCCGGAACATCGTCGAGACATTGGACCCTCCTAAAAAGTTTGAGTTGGATATGGCCGAACCCGAGAACCCTTATTATAATCCCGAAGAACTTTACGGGATCATTCCTCAGGATACACGCAAACCCTACGATTCCAGGGAGGTCATCGCGCGGCTCGTGGATGGCAGCCGGTTCCAGGAATTCAAGGAACATTACGGACAAACTATCGTGTGCGGATTTGCCCGCATTTTGGGCTATCCTGTCGGTATTTTGGCCAACAACGG
>DAOVBT010000135.1 GCA_030670375.1 Candidatus Aminicenantota bacterium
GGAGCAATAATAATAACTTTAGTTGGGTATTTTCAGGTAGGAGGCTGGGAAGGATTATCCGCTTCAGTTGAGCCGGTTAAATTGACAGTTTTACGTTCATCGGGTGATGCATCAGGTCTGCCATGGTACGCAATACTGTTAGGTTATCCCGTAATCGGTTTGTGGTATTGGTGTGCGGATCAAACAATCGTCCAGAGAGTATTAGGCGCCAAAGATGAAAACCATGCGCGGGTTGGGCCCCTATTTGCGGGCTTTATTAAAATTTTACCGGTGTTCATTTTTGTCCTTCCGGGAACAATTTGTTTGGCTCTTATTAATCAGGGGCAATTGCCGGCTTTGGAACATTCAAAGAATGTTTATGCTTTTATGATTACCAATCTACTTCCGACCGGACTTACCGGTATTATGGCTGCAGCGCTCCTCGCGGCATTAATGAGCACAGTATCAGGCGCGTTAAATTCGATAGCGACTCTTTTCAGTTATGATCTTTTTAAAAGATGGAAACCCGACACGCCTGACCACAAACTGGTTATTATTGGGCGAATCGTAACGTTTGTTGCCATGGTTCTGGCAATATTCTGGTCGCCGTTAATAGCTCATTTCAGCAGTATTTTCCAGGGTATTGTAGCGGTTATTAGTTACATTGCTCCGCCAATTACAGCGGTATTTGTATGGGGTGTATTCTGGAAAAAAGCTTCTGCGCGCGCTTCAATTACGACGTTAATAACCGGAACCGTACTAGGATTTATTGTTTTCTTTCTTGACTGGTTTAAAGAATCAACAGGCTGGAATGTCCCTCCGATGATGATGACTTTTTATCTTTTTGTTATCTGCTCAATTATTTTAATCGTGGTTTCCTATTTCTATCCTCATCAGCATACAGCAGAAAGTGAAAAACTGGTTTGGAAAAATCCTGGAGATTCCTTACGTGATAAGGGCTGGAAAGGGATCGGCAATTATAAATTCTTATCAGCTTTATTATTTCTAACCATGGTTGTTTTGTATGCAATATTTGGATAATCTTTTGAACTTTTAAAACAGTAAGCAAAGTAGTTAAATCAGATTACACGTCCGTTAATTCTCTGTGCAAACGTGATCTTGTCGGCGAGCTTGCAGAGCTATGAATCTATCGAATTAAAATACAATCCTTCACCAAAATATTCCGGCCAGGGAACGTAAACTCTTGAAGACGGCATCCGGGGCGATTTCGCTTTCGATACCGGCAGGTGGCTTGGCTTTGAGAGTGATGATTTTGAAGCTGTAGTTGATCTGGGAGAAGCCAAAAACCTACGGAAATGAGAGTACCACAGCTAAAAAAGCTGGGTCAATGGCCACAAAATCGCAACAATTCGCTAAAAACAGTCTCGTACTCTGCCTTACGATAGACTTTTCGGACCATCTCAGCCCATCCCCTTTACTCTCATCAAAAGAGAGCCGCTATTTGCCGACTCTCTCTGCCTCTCTCTTGGATGTAGCCCTGACCTTACTGTGGACATTGAAGCCTCTTCTTGGCTTCTCTGCTGATGGTCCCTTGCCGGACAAGTGAATTGAGATAACTTGCCTTTGGTATGATCAGTCCATATTTGCTTGTAGGTCTTATGCTCATTGTGACACAGATTCTATCATTGTTATCTAACTAAATGTGTCACCAAGGTTGCTGAACTAGTACATGCCCGACTGGGCGGGTGGGTTTATTCGTGAGTGATCGATCCCTTTTCAGAGAGCGACCGATGAAGATAACCCGTTAAAACGAATCCATCTTCGTCTGGAGGAAGTGTTATCTTCAGCCAGTCGCCAATCTCCTCTTCCACTTCCAACAGCGCACCAAGAGGCAATTTTTTGATGATAACGGTGCCATTTTTTGGCTTGATACGGAGCACGGCATTCTGCTTTATCACCCTCACCTGATCGTATTCTGCTGAAGTGGCTTGGAGAGATTGGCCGAGTGTTTTATCCAGAAGGAAAATTTCCGGCTGTATGATAAGGGTCATCCCCAGCGTCCAGTTAACGAGTAAAAGCCCTAATAAAAGCCCCATGGTTATCTTTTTCCGTTTTGTTGGCATTTGTGTCTCCCTTTTGTTTTGAACGCTTTATTTTTTCCTTGTCAGCGGATTGAGGAAAAGCTTTACGCTTATCCCCGCCTGGAGGGAATTGAGTTTCATGTTATCTATCGTCCCTGACGTCGTTTCTTGGCTAATCTGGTTGGCCAATGTCCGTTTTCCTGTCAGGTTGGCCGTGTAATACCGGACATCCACGTTTAAGGCGATGTTCTCAATCAGGAAAACGTCCAGGCCGGCACCGAAATGAAGTCCAAACGTGTGATCCACGCTTTCCTGAATGTTAAAACCCAGATTGTTCCAGGAATTGGCAATCTCCTCGTTCAGGCTGAATGTGTTCAGATGGTAATCCCCTCCCGCCACGAGGTAGGGAACGAACCGATTTTTTATCGGGTAACGGCCCTGGACACTGAGCATAAGGGAAAGGCTGCTGAGCCGGCCAGAGCTTAATCCTCCGGCCGTGCCGACCACATCACTCTGGAAATAAGGCACCCTGAGTTCGATCGCGAGATGTTTCATCACGCCGAATCCGAAGGTTCCGCAAAAATTTATCCCTTTTCCGAAATGGGACTCAGAAGGCATGGTGTATCCAGCGCCACCTCCTACCCAGAAATATTCTCCTAAGCTCGTTTTTCGCAGAGTTGGGACTTCTTGCATGACCTCGGGTTCAGGTTCGAATTCCGTTTCTTCTTCGATGACCTCGGGTTTTGTCTCAGGAATATTTTCTGGTTCTGGTGGAGCGATGGTTTCATAGATTTCATCGATAATGTTTTGGTGGATATAGCCGGAGAGCACAATTCCTTCTTTATTCGGAGCGAGATTTACACGATGCCAATTTCCAGTCTTAGCCATGTGTTTGAGCTCGACCCCGGATCGAACCTGGTGGATAATCGAACTCTGCGTTGTCGGCATCAGTCGGATATTCGCACGTGGGACCTTGACCGAAACCTTTGTCAAGACCTTGGGCAATTCCTCCACTTCTGTTTCCTGGGCCTGTTCAACCGTGGCCGCCTCATCTGCCAGGGCCTCTTCTTGTGCTAAGGGCGCTTGTCCTTCCTCTTCTGTTTCTTCTTTGACTGAATCCTGGGGTTCGTTTTCCTCGGCTTCTATTTCCTGCGATTCCGTCGTTTCCTGTTCCACAATCTCGGTTATTTCTGGATTCTCTTCCTTTTGAGTCTCCGTTCCCTCGTTCAGAATTTCCGGTTCCTCTTCCGCATGTTCTTGCTGCACGACCTCTTCTGAATTTTCCTCAAGTGCCTGTTCCTGTTGGGCCTGCTTTGCCTGTTTTTCTTTTTCCATCTCGTTCAGCAAATTTCTCAGTTCTTCCAACTCTTTTTTCGTATCCCGTGTTTCCTTTTCTTCGGGATCGGAATTTTTTGCTTCTGAAAGTTGCTCAGCTGTTTCTTCTTGGCTTTCTGGCTCATCCGGAGGGGTTTCCTTTATGATTTCAACCCTGTGGCTGTCGACAAAACCGGTTACTTGGGAACCTCTTTTTTTGGAATGATAGGAAATGTACAACCATTTGGTATTTTTCTTCCCCGATGGGAACAGAGTCACGGTCGTTCCTCTGGGAATGGCATCGATAACAATACTGTGTTGACTGGCCTCGAGAAAAATTTCTGCCTCATCGGCGATGACTTGAGCTTTTTGGGCTTCTGTTGCCTCTTTTTCATTCAGGGCAGATAAAACAGAAGGAAACAAAAGAGCCCAAAAAGCTGCGATCAATAATACTTTTTTCATGTCCCTCTCCTTAATACATATAAGGTGTATTATGTTTCTGCATTATGGTCAATCGCCCCATTGGGTGATAATGGGGGGTGATTTTTTCTCACCCCCCCTTTTGTGTGAAAACCCGAAAGAAGTCCGCTCGGCAACAAGGTTCGTAGATCCGATGGTCTTTTAGGTTGATGTTTTGGCTGCTTTGATTGGTTTTGGGGAGGTTTAGGTGGCCGGAGTGTAAAAACCTCTATTGATTCAAATCGGGGAGGACGGCGAAGACGCGGGCAGGGGAGCCCGTCCCCTCCTTGATCAACATCGGGATAACGTATAGGATTGCTCCTGAGGCTGGGAGTTGATCCAAGTTAGCGATATTTTCGAGGGCGAGTTTATCGGCAGCAAACAGAACTTGATGTACTTTGAAATCTTTGGATCTCCCATAATCTATGCTGGGCGTGTCGATGGCGATCCCCGTGATATTTCTGTTCGTTAGTAAAAATTTGACCGATTCCACCGAAAATCCCGGGAAATTAAGCTCCGGAAGGGCTGCTTCCCCGGTTTTATCGGTGCCAAGCACTTTTTTCTTATTCGGATAATATTTAGTGCCGATCCCTGTGTACATGATGATCCAGGCCTTATCCGGGATTTTTCCGTTCTCCGCCTCCCAGGATGCAATATCTTCAACAGAAAGAGTGTAATCCCTGTTATTTGCGCATTTTTTTGTGACATCGAGCTTGACTGCCGGTCCTATCCATTCCTCCAGAGGGATTTGGTCAATGGTCCGTCCATTTTGGGAAAAGTGGATCGGCGCATCAGCATGTGTTCCGCCGTGTTCAGAAGCGCTGAATTCATTCGAGGCATACCACCATCCCCCCTCTGAAACTTCCCAAGATACCTTTTCGAGGTGAAAAGATTTGGCAGTGGGCCAATAAATAGTATTTTCGTCATAGGGATAAGTCATATCCAGCAGCCTTCTGTTATTTTCTTGAGAGTTGAGGAATGTTGTGATCAATATGCAAGCCATTAGAATGACAAAGCAATTTTTAAAAGAGCCGATGTTTGATTTCATCCAAAAACCCTCCTGTAAAAAAATCCTCTTATGACTTTATTAGAGCGGCTAAGCGGGCTTTGGCATCGTCGATTTCTGGTATCCCGGGATCGCCGTCTTTCCAGAAGTCGAGAAAACGCTGGAAGTGCTCGATGGCCTTTTCCTTTTGACCATGTTGCTCAAAAATCTTTCCCAGTGTGTACAAGCTTTTGGCGTAAAAGTCTCCATCCCCCATTCGTCCCAGGTGGAGAGACAGGATTTTTTCAAACTCTCCCTGTGCGCTGAACAGGTTCCCCGCCTTGTAGTAAGCCTGGGCAAGGGTGAATATAAAATAGGCCTGAATTCGGGGGAAATTATCCTCGGGCGCATACAAGGATTGTTCGGCTTGACTTAACTTCTGGATGGATTCGGAAAAGTTTCCTCTTTCGAATGCGATCATGCCCAACAGGTGGTCGTGGTATCTGATGAGTTTTTTGTGCATCCATGTCGGGATCGATTTTTTTATTTCTTCTGCCACTCTTGAAGCTTCATCATAGGATCTCATCTGAGCGTATGTTATGCCTTTAGCATACAAGGCCCAAATTTGCCCGGAGATGCTTTCGGCTTTTTGCGCGCTCTCTTCGATGATATTAAACTCTTCTAGGGCAAGCTGTGATTGGTTTGTCCGGAGGTAGAAAATGGCAAGTTGCTCATGGAGGACGGGTTTTTTCAGGAATTCCTTCTCTGCTTCTTTGAATTTTCCCTGCAGCATATACAGATTGGCCATGTCCAATCTTCGGCCGGTGCTTCCATCTGGCATCTTCTGGTACTGGCTTCGCGCATGTTCTGTATCACCTTTCAATAGGGAGATATGGCCTGTCTGAATATCATAAGTGAGTTGGATTTTCGGGTCTAGAGAGAGGCATTTTTCTAAGTTGGCTTGCGCTAGGTCAAAATTTCCTTGGTAAAGGTAGACATTGAATTGTTTAAGCAGAAAAGAGATATTGTCAGGATTTCTCTTGAGATATATTTCTATTATTTGGTTGGCTTTGTCATACAATCCCATGGCTTCATAGGTTTCGATGAGATTCCAGGAGGAAAGGTGGTCTTCAGAATTGTTGCGGATGTTGGTCTCATAATGAGCAATGGCTTTGTCAAACTCCTCCAGTTCGAAATATAAGATTCCCAAGTTTGTGTTGCCGATGGTATCATCAGGGTACTGATCCAATAATTTTTGGTAGGCCTCCATGGCCTTGTCGTAGCTCTTTTCCCAGGATTTGTAGTAATCCGCTTCGATCGTGTATTGC
>DAOVBT010000080.1 GCA_030670375.1 Candidatus Aminicenantota bacterium
TCAATATGCGCTATCTGGATCGTCAACCCTCGCTCCTTCTCCTCCGGCGCATTGTCTATCTTGTCAAACTCTATATACTCCACCGATCCCATCTTCTTGTTCAATACTTTCGTTATCGCACTCGTCAATGTCGTCTTCCCATGGTCCACATGCCCAACTGTCCCTATGTTCAAATGCGGCTTCGTCCTCTCAAACTTTGCCTTCGCCATTTTTTTTGCCTCCTATCGCTTAAATCGAACCAACCCTTTTTACAAAGCCCACGACCAGATTTGAACTGGTGACCCCGTCCTTACCAAGGACGTGCTCTACCAACTGAGCTACGTGGGCATCCACGCACTAAAAATAAAGCGGGAAACGGGACTCGAACCCGCGACTAACGGCTTGGAAGGCCGTTGCTCTACCAACTGAGCTATTCCCGCTTTCTCAAATGGGCAGGGAAGGATTCGAACCTCCGAAGGATTTCCCCAGCGGGTTTACAGCCCGCCCCATTTGACCACTTTGGTACCTGCCCTTATTATCAACAAAAGCCAATAGCCAAATCAGGCCATCAAAAGCCAGCGAGAGGATTCGAACCCCCGACCCGCTGATTACAAATCAGCTGCTCTACCAACTGAGCTACGCTGGCATAATCTTCCGTCTGTAAGTTTGATCTGTTTTTTTTCGATTTTGGGAATAAAAAAGAAGAGAAAGGGAGTTCCTTCGCGCGACTTCTTTCTCTTTTCCTACCTCTACAGTCTTAAGACATAAAAGAATACAGAGCTAATACTATAGAATCTTGCCTTTTTTGTCAAGAAGATAATGTCACTATTTTTATTTGACCGCTTCGCGGGCTTTGTTTAACTTCTCCCGCAATTCTTTCAAAAAATCCTGCATAAAAATCAGATAGTTCGCCTGCTGATAAACGGTGAGGTTTTCCTCCGAAAATTCCTCCCAAAGGAGAAGATCATCCTCCAAGTTCAACGTTTCATCCCAATCCGCAGTGATAAGCTTCTCGTTTATCGAAGCCGACACCAAGGAATCAAAAGCCTCTTGTAATACCAAGTCACTTCCCATGTCTTGATAAATTTCTTCCACGGCATTCCCGAAAGAAAAGACATAGAATTCCTCATCTTGGAAATCTCCCTTTTCGTAAAAGACAAAGATCAGGATGAAGAGAGATAGCATGATGACACTAGCCGGGACAAAAATCCATTTGTTCCTGAACACATGCAAAACTCCCTTGTTCTTTTCTTCTTCAATCTCGATGAGAGCCGATCTCAGCCGCGATGAAAATTCCCGGCTTTCCGCGGGAGACACTTCAGGCGCATCCAAGTTCCTCGCTTCTTCGTTGATCTGCTCAATCCGATCCCGAAAGGCCCGGCAAGCAGGGCAGGTCTCGATGTGAGCTTGGATAATAGCTCTTTCCTTTTTTGAAATGGGACCATCTACACTGTCGGAAAGCCATTGCTCGATTTGTTGACATTTCATTCGTTTCCTCCCAAATAAGGAAGCAATTTTCTCTGAAGCATTTTTCTGGCCTTGAACATCCGCATCCTGCTGATTTTTAATCATCCACAAAACAGTCTGGAAAACCTTCTCTTGATGCCGGCGGGCCAGTTCTGTGAAAGCATCTCCATCTCCTTTCCTCGCATGAGCCACAAGTTGATCATCCGGCAATGCTTCCATTTCACCTTTCCGTATCGTTAGACAAACATTTTATCAAATTCCTTTGTTTTTGGGGTTAAGCTTTTAAAAGTTCTCAAGCCTGACCCCGTTTTGCGTTGACAGGAGGCGGGGTTGCTGATATGATTTGACCTCAATTTCAGTGAGGACAAACAGATGATCAGACGATACACACGGCCTGAAATGGGAGCTATCTGGACGGAACAAAACAGGTATCAAAAGTGGTTGGATGTCGAACTGGCTGTGTGTGAAGCTTGGCAAGAACTGGGAGAGATTCCTCCCGAAGCCTTGGATAGGATAAAGCAGAAAATAGGATTTTCTGTCGAACGGATCGAGGAAATCGAGCTAGTCGTTAAACACGACGTTCTGGCTTTTCTCCATTCTGTTGCAGAACATGTGGGAGATGATTCCCGGTACATCCATCTTGGGCTGACATCCTACGATGTGGTGGACACAGCTCTGTCCCTTCTCCTCAAGGAATCCTTGGAAAAAACGGCCGAAGAACTGGAAAGGCTCAAACAAATTCTCAAAGAACAGGCGCTGAAATACAAAAAAACACCGATCATGGGACGCACCCACGGGGTTCATGCTGAACCCATCACGTTCGGCGTGAAGATCCTCGTGTGGTACGAGGAAATCAAGCGCCATATCGAACGAATTAAAAACGCCATCGATATCATGAGCGTAGGTCGGATCCAGGGTTCTGTCGGCACATACATTCATCTGGATCCCCGTGTGGAAACCATAGCTTTGGGTAAACTAGGTTTAAAACCCGCAAAGGTATCCACTCAAATTCTCCAACGCGACAGGCATGCGGAAGCCCTGTTTGTGCTCGCTCTTATCTGTTCCACTCTCGATAAAATCGCGGTCGAGATCCGCCACCTTCAGAAGACCGAAGTCAACGAGGTGGAAGAATCCTTTACCAAAGGACAAAAGGGATCTTCTTCCATGCCCCACAAAAAAAATCCAGTCCGGTCAGAAAGGGTTTCCGGCCTAGCCCGAGTGACCAGATCAAACCTCCATGTAGCGTTGGAAAACATCCCTCTTTGGCACGAAAGAGATATCTCCCATTCGTCTGCCGAACGCGTGATTTTCCCCGATTCATTCATCATCACAGACTACCTTCTCTCTGAGACTGCCTCACTTGTCAAAAATTGGAATGTCCGTCCTGACAGGATGGAAAAAAATATACATCTTACAAAGGGCCTTATTTTTTCGCAACGTGTCATGCTGGCCCTCACTAAAAAGGATATTTCAAGAGAACAAGCCTATCAGCTTGTCCAAAAAAATAGCCTCGAAGCTTGGAACAAAAACCTGGATTTTAAAGACCTCATTCTCCAGGATCCAGAAATATCCGACATCCTTTCTAAGGAAGAAATTGCTGATTGTTTCACACTCGATCCGTATTTGGAAAAAATTGACTATATTTTTGACAAGGTTTTCGCCGATGAAAATTAGAGTTCTTGTTTCGTACAAAGACAGTGTTTTGGACCCACAGGGTCAGACCGTCAGGAATGCCCTCCTGACGATGGACTACGATTTCGTGAAGAATATCAGGCAAGGCAAAGTATTCGAGATCGAAATCGAAGCTCTTTCCGATGAAAGGATAAAACAGGTTATCCCTGAACTCGCCGATAGGGTTTTGGCAAATCCCATAATCGAGAAATTCACCTGGGAGATTATTGAGTAAGTTGAGGTTCGGTGTTGTCGTTTTCCCCGGTTCCAATTGCGACCATGACACTTTCCATGTTCTCAGGAACGTTTACGGCCAAGATACGTTTTATCTCTGGCACAAAGACCATGACCTGAATAACGCTGACTGTATCATTCTACCTGGAGGATTTTCCTACGGAGATTACCTGCGGTCGGGCGCGATAGCCAAGTTCTCCCCCCTCATGAAAGAACTCCAGGAATTCGCACACGGGGGAGGGCTCGTGTTGGGCATTTGCAACGGTTTCCAAGTGCTTCTGGAACTGGGACTGCTCCCAGGAGCCATGCTCCGGAACAAAAACCTGAAGTTTCTCTGTGAGCATGTCCACTTGAAGATGGAAAACGACCAAACGCCATTCACAAACCAATGGCAGGAAAATCGAGTGCTCAGGATCCCGATCGCCCATTTTGACGGAAACTACTATGCCTCCTCTGACACCATCGAAGAAATAAAAACCAACGACCAGATCGTATTCCGGTATGCGGACCGGGAAGGCCGAATCACGGAAGAAGCCAATGTGAATGGCTCGGTCGAAAACATTGCTGGCCTGGTCAACAAACAACGAAATGTTTTGGGCATGATGCCGCACCCTGAAAGGGCTTCGGAATCTCTTCTCGGAAGTAACGATGGACAGGCTATCTTTAAATCGATTATTCATCACCTTACACATAGCCTGAATTATTCATAAAAATGCCAAAGGCGCACACGAATCTAGTTAGCCTGCTGGGAGCTAGTCGGTCATGATCCATAAAAAAATACTGGAAGAGCACAAACTGACAGAAGAAGAATATGAAAGGATTGTGGAGCTTATAGGAAAGGAGCCCAATATCACAGAGTTGGGCATATTTTCTCTGATGTGGTCCGAGCATTGCAGCTACAAAAGCTCCAAGGCCCACCTGCAAAAATTGCCCGTTACGGGAGAAAATGTGATCCAAGGGCCAGGGGAAAATGCGGGCATTATCGATATCGGCGAAGGCCTCGCCGCTGTTTTCAAGATCGAATCCCACAACCACCCGTCGTTTATCGAACCCTACCAGGGAGCAGCCACAGGCGTCGGAGGTATCTTGCGGGATATTTTTACGATGGGCGCCCGGCCGATCGCCCTAATGGATGCCCTTCGTTTTGGCCCCCTTTCCCTTCCCAAAAATAAAACCATCACAGAAGGCATCATCTCTGGGATCGCAGGCTACGGAAACTGCATGGGTGTTCCGACAGTGGGTGGAGACGTTTATTTCAACGAGTGTTACTCACTCAATCCTCTCGTGAATGCCTTTTGTCTTGGGATCTGTGAAAAAGACAAGATTTTTTACGCCAAAGCCGAGGGCGAGGGCAATCCCGTTCTGTATGTGGGTTCCAAAACAGGAAGAGACGGCATCCATGGGGCAACCATGGCTTCTGCGGAGTTCGGAGAGGACCTGGAGGAAAAACGGCCCAATGTTCAGGTGGGCGATCCATTCAAGGAGAAGCTTTTGCTGGAAGCATGCCTGGAGGTTATGAACAAAAACCTGATAATCGGCATCCAAGACATGGGAGCCGCGGGTTTGACCTGTTCGACAACAGAGATGGCATCCAACGCCAAATCAGGTATCGAAATCAATCTGGATCTTATCCCCCAAAGAGAAGAAGGCATGACGCCCTATGAGATCATGCTTTCCGAATCGCAAGAGCGCATGCTTCTCGTGGCCAAAAAAGAAACGGTCAAAGAGGTCCAAGAGATTTATGCCAAATGGGACCTCGATGCGGTGATCGTCGGGCAAGTCACATCCGACCAAAGACTCAAAGTTATATTTGAGGGCATAACCGTCGTGGATATTCCTGTTCAGGCTGTCGTGGACATGTGTCCCCTCTATCACAGGGAGAGTAAGGTTCCGGCTTACCTTGAATCCCAAACTAAGCTGGATCCAATCCCACCTCCCGAGGATTACAACGGTACTCTCAAAAAACTGCTCTCTTCACCGACCATCGCAGACAAACAATGGGTCTTCCGGCAGTATGATCACATGGTCCAGATCAACACGGCCCTTCTTCCGGGTGCGGACGCATCTGTCCTCCGGCTGAAAAATAAAAAATTCGCTCTCGCCATGACTCTGGACGGCAATTCCCTTTATACCTATCTCGACCCGAAAACTGGAGGAAAAATTGCGGTTGCCGAGGCCTGCCGAAACCTAGCCTGTGTGGGAGCCCATCCTGTTGGAGTCACCAATTGTTTGAACTTCGGAAATCCTGAAAAACCTGAGATCATGTGGCAATTCCAGGAAGCGATCGAAGGCATAGCCGCAGCATGCCGAACTTTTAACATTCCGGTCACAGGGGGAAATGTCAGCTTTTATAACGAAACAGAAGGTTTATCCATCCATCCCACTCCTGTGCTCGGCATCGTAGGGCTTTTGCGTGATGTGGACAAATCATGCAGCCCTGGATTCAAAAATACAGGAGATGTGATTTTTCTGATCGGAAAAAATAAGGATGAAATCGGCGGATCGGAGTACCTCAAATTCATCTGGGATATGGAAAAAGGCCAGCCCCCACAGATCGATCTCCAGACAGAAAAACAGGTCCACAAGGTATGCATCGAAGCCATCGCAAAAGGGCTGCTCCACTCGGCTCATGATATCTCCGAAGGAGGACTGGCGGTCTGTATTGCTGAATGCGCCTTTTTGGGAGATAACCGATTGGGTTGCACTCTCCACCTCAAAGATCGGATAAGAAGCGATGCACTCCTTTTTGGTGAATCTCAATCCCGAATCATCGTCACGGCAAAACCAGAAAACAAAGATGCCCTGGTAAAAATAGCTCAAGGTCAAAATGTGCCTATCGAAGAAATCGGGACCACAGGCGGGAAAAATATGACCGTCTACCACAACCAGAAAAAAATCATCGATCTGCCTGTTCAGAAGTCTTACACAACATGGAAACAGGCCATCCCTGATCATTTCAAAGCTCGATAATCCCATAATCCTGCCGCACCTTTTTAACCTGGATAATTCATTCATTACAAGTAAACAAGCGGGAACATGGAATGGATTGAGCAAATACAAAATAAAATTTGAAAGTCTTTCCCAGAAAAGTTAAACTTGTAAACCCATCAGCGATGGATCGATTCAATGAGTATAAGGAATTTTATCAAGAATGTTGTTCGAATACTTGTTCCTGTATTTTTATTCGGCATCCCGGTTCTTGGCCTCGAGTTGGATTTCAAACTTTCAGGTGGGTACGCTTATCTTGACGTTAAAAGCATCAACCGCGGGCTCGAAGATTGGGCCGATTGGAGAAAAAGAGAAGCAGAGGAGAACAAGAATTGGCTGTATCTCGGACAGAATGTCCAAAGCCTGAATTCCGGCATCCACCTTGAAGGGGAGATTTTGCTCTCTTTTTCTCCGCGTTTGGGAATCAGTCTTGGAACAGGTTACATCTACGGCGACCTGAAAGAAAAAGAAACCGAAGTCTTAGTCCAGAAATTAGCAGGCCCCCAAAGTCAAGTTTATCCGATCACTGTAAGCGCCTACCCCCTCGTCCTCTCCGGATATTACTTTATCCCCTTGAACAGCAGGCTTCACGTTTATGCGAGGGGTGGTGGAGGATTGGCATGGGCAAAATATGTGTATAGAGAAGCTAGAAAACTGGAATCGGCAAAAAAATACACCTATTTCCGTCTTGGTAGAGCATCTGCAACAGGTCCGATTCTGTTAGGTGGTCTCGGGTTTGTATATGAAACAGATGTAGGCGTTCGCTTTTTTGTGGAAGGTTTGATAAGGATGGCAAAAATCCAGGGGTTTTCAGGTGAGAACGAGTTGGAAGAAAAGGGCACACTGTATTGTTTCAAAGAGTACATCCCTGACCTTGATTTTTGGCAGGCAAAAAACGAAATCCGGACCGAAAAGCCATCAGGATCGAATTTTCGCTCTGTTTCAGAAGCCGTGGTTGATTTTAGCGGTTTATCGGTTAAAATCGGTTTTATAATTCGATTTTAGCCAACTGGAAAAATATAAAATAAGGAAGAAGAAAATGTCAGAGGACGTTTTTCAAAGCCCCAAGAAAAAAGGCCGGATCGCCATCTTCCTCTCCGGACGAGGCTCGAATTTTATGGCCATACACGATGCCATCGTTGCAGGAAAAATCAATGCTGAAATCGTCCTCGTGTTCAGCAACAAAAAAGAGGCACCCGGACTAAAAATCGCTCAGGAGCGCAATCTCGAAACTCTTTACCTTAATCCCAAAGAATACCCATCCAGGGAAGCTTACGATGAAGCCATCATTCAAGAAACAAAAAAAAGAAATGTGGATTTGATATGTCTGGCCGGCTACATGAAAATCCTCACCGCTCTGTTTTGCAACACCTTTAAAAACAGAATCATAAACATTCATCCGGCCCTTCTCCCCTCTTTTCCAGGACTGCACGTTCAACAAAAAGCCATAGATTGGGGAGTTCGGTAT
>DAOVBT010000297.1 GCA_030670375.1 Candidatus Aminicenantota bacterium
TTCCGCTTTATCCAGGAGTGTGTCGTACTGTTCCTTACAAGAGATGATAAGCTCTTTTACTCCGAGGTATTTCCTTTTGAACTGGAACAAGTCGATAAAATCCCTTCCGATGTAGATCTTGTCCTGATAATGGGTCATCAATTCTCTGGGAGAATGGGTGTAAAATTTAATCTCATACCGTCTTCCATCCGAATCCCTTTCCCTCAGCCTTGCCAGGACCAAGAAGTTGTTCTGCTCGATGAAGTAGGAGTTCACGTCGAGCAAAACAGAATAGACCGTGAGATTCTGGATGATGTATTCCTTGAGGTAATTCAGGATATTTCCCTGTTTCTGGATGAAGTCGTTGATGGTTTCGTTGGGCGTGGGATTGATGACCGAATAGGATGGGGAAAGAAGATACAGGACCGGACCTGTCCCCAGTTCGAGGTAGAGGTGGCTGAGGGCATTCTGATGAAGATCATCGAGCAGGATGGTTTTCAACGGAGGTAGAGTTTCGATATCCAACTTGGAGAGTTCTTCGACTTCATTCATTTCAGAAATTCCCTTAACGAGGATGGAATACTATCACTTCATACCAAAAAAATCAATATGCGTAGGTCCAATCGGGATTGTCATAACGCTCTTCCTGGATCTTTCGAATAGCATCCTGCTCTGTCGTCGAGAAAGCTCTGGGATTTAGACGAATACCGAAGTAGTCGGACATCCCGGATATGAGGTGTTCCACAGCCCAATCGAAATCCACCTTCTTACCTAATGCTTCTGACAGAGAAGTCATCTTGACAACGCTTTCCTTTTGATCTAGGAGAGATGCAGATTTTAACAGCTTTTCCTCTTTTTCTAGAGGGATGGAGCCATGTTGGATGAATTTTTTTCCCGTCCTTTTTTGGGCGCTTCCGATAATCTTTTTTCCCTCCATCTCGATCTCATCCCGGGCGGGATGGGAAAAACAAGGCAAAACTCCCCGAGCATATTCAGAAGGGGTTTCTTTCGCGAGATAGGATTCGATCCCCATCCTTTGCAAACCCCGATTCAAAGCCTCAGAGATCAACTTGTAGGAATCCATAAGTTTCAGGGAGAAAATATCTGCATCAGATGAACAGACCGTATAGGTCACTTCCTTGTGGTGCAATACCAACTTTCCCCCGGTTATTCGCCTGACGATATCAATACCATTCTTGCGGCAAAAATCCAGGTCCACGACTTTTTCCGCTTTTTGAGAGTAGCCGATAGAGACGGTGGGCTTTTTCCATTGATAAAACCGGAGATAGGTTGTGGTCTCCTCTCTCAGAGATTGGAACATATATTCGTCCACAGCCATGTTCCAGGAACCCTTGTGAGGAGTTCTGTCTATGATGAGATTCCAACCTTTTTTCATGGGATTCAAAAAAAAAGAAAAAGCGGGCAGCGGGATTTGAACCCGCGACCCCGAGCTTGGGAAGCTCGTACTCTACCACTGAGTTATGCCCGCTCTTTCTTCTCCGGCTTTTTGGCCGAGATAAAAATGTAATCATTCCTCATCGCTTTGTCAATACAATCCAACCGAAAGTTGACTGCTCTCTATCAGTTCTATAGAATAGATAAAAAATCGTGAGGAAATTATGAAAAGAAGAGAATTTTTCGCAAAAACCGGTTGTGGAGCCGCAGGTATCATGTTGGCTCATTTTGGATTGAAGGCCGGCACTCTCCCCAACGCCCCTGAAGAGCAGAAAGAAAAAATCATGAAATTGCTTGCCAAAATGGGCAAGTCCCAAGAAGAAATCGACAACATGATGAAAAAGATGAAAGAAACGCTCCCGATGGTCAAAGAACAGTGCATCTGCAAAACCTGCCCGACATATGTGAAAGAGGAAAAAGTTGTCGGATTCTGTCACCCTCTCATTTCCAAGAGTGAGATCATCACGGAAGAAAGAGGGTGTGATTGTCCCAAATGCCCGGTCTACAAAAAGATGGAGATGAAAAACGGGTATTACTGCACCAGAATGTCGGAACTCGAACAAGAAGCGGCAAAAAAAGCGTAACCTCACTCCTTGACAGGGGGGATCCATATTTAATTCAATTATGGGGACGGGTCTGTTTTTAAACCATTTAACCTGAATAATTCAGGTTAGTTAGTCGAGGAGATCTTTGGCAAGATCTATGGCAGAAGCGGCATCCGGCGCATACCCGTCCGCCTCGATCTTGTCGGCATAGGCCTGGGTCACAGGGGCACCCCCTATGATAACCTTGACCTTATCGCGTAAACCAGCATCCTTCAAAGCTTGGACGATCTCCTGCATGTATATCATGGTCGTAGTCAAAAGGGCGGACATGCCCACCACATTGGTGTCTTCCTTCCGAGCGAATTCGATGAATTTTTCCTTGGGTACATCTGCGCCTAAATCCACAATTTCATATCCAGCTCCCTGGAGCATCATCCCGACGATATTTTTTCCGATATCGTGTAAATCTCCCTTCACAGTTCCGATGACAACTTTCCCCTTGGGCTTCACATTGGCTTCCGCCAACAAGGGATTGAGAATATCCAATCCCGCTGTCATCGCCCTAGCAGAAACCAGGACTTCTGGGATAAAAAATTCGTTGTTTTTAAACTTTTTGCTGACGACATTCATACCAGCGACCAAACCATTATTCAAAACATCTTCAGCCGAAATCTCTTCAGAAATAGCTTGATTGACCAGCTCTTTGACCGCATCGGCCTGGCCTTTTATGACCTCATCCGCTATTTGCTCATTAATTGCCATGGTTTCCTCCTTCCACTAAGGCACTAGACGATATAATCATCCTTTTCCATCGAACGGAGTTCTCGATCGATGGCCTGCCGGACATCCTCCGGCATTTCCATTTCCCTTTCCAACATAGGTTTCAATCCTTTGCCCAACCCGTCATCGATAAAATAGGGTTTCACAAAATCCGAATGCCAGGTTCTCTCTTCGAATGACCGGCTCTCCAACTTTTCGAAAAAGCTTTTGATCCCTTTTTCAGGATCTCCCTCGATCTCTCGAAAATAAGATCCATAGATATGTAGGGAGTCACTGATGTCCGCGTACCGGCCTACTCGAACAGGGCTGTTTATCTTTTCTTCGATTTCCTCTGCAATGGTTCTCATCAAGGTCGTGATGGCAATGACATTCTCGAACCAAGCCTTGAACAGATCTCTACTTCTCCAGTGGGTGTTCATATTGAAGACATACCCACCTTCTCCATCCTCACACAGACGCCCCCAGACTCTCTGGAGACATGGGGGATCTTCTGTCGGAGGATCGAGTTTGGGATTCCATGTGATGGCCTGAGCCCGACGTGTATAACCGGTATCGGCTAGTTTATTTATCATGGCATCGATTTGATCGATCACCATGTCCTCGACCCTGTATTCGAACAGACGGCCATGGTATGTGTAAGTCCACCGGGTGTCCTGACTTTCCGTTCCCTTCAAGATCTCTTCCAAAGGTTTGACCCAATAATCATGGGCTCCATGCACGACTTCCATGACATATTCTGCCAGCCCTCCCAATCCATCGGCAAAAGAGCGGTGAAAACGAGGTTGCGCAAATGGTTCTTGGACAACGATCACAACTGTTGCATCCCGGCTGGGGGAGTCCTCGGGACGGTCGTACTCGGTGCGGATGCTTATTCCCTTCTCCCAAACTTCTCTGATAGCCTGTTCATAAGCCCGAGGAATGGTGTCAGCTTCCACACGCAATATCGGAATCTGGCCTGCCTGCATGCTTCCTCCTTCATAACCTGAAATAATAAGTATTGACATTTTTTATGAATAATCCAGGCTAAA